>CAMWSV010000129.1 GCA_947177015.1 uncultured Porphyromonadaceae bacterium | reverse complement strand
CAATAACCATCAGCGTTGTGCATTAAAGACCTTTGCGTGCCGATAAAGAATACCCTGCCGGTACATAATGCGCGGCAGGGTAGTCCTATACTTAAATATGAATGACGAAGAATTCGTAAAGATTATTTAAACAGATACTGAGAAGAGATCGACTGATTGTTGTGGATTCTTCTGATAGTATCAGCAAAAAGTTTCGCTACGGGAAGAACGGTTGCTTTGCTGTTTTCCTTCACGTAGGGGATTGAGTCTGTGAAGATAATCTCTGTGAGACCTGACGAAACAACTCTGTCGGTAGCCGGATCTGACATTACAGCGTGAGAGCATAGCGCGCGCACTGACTTTGCACCGAATGAGAGAAGAAGATCAGCGGCCTTGGTGATAGTGCCCGCAGTGTCAACGATGTCATCAATGAGAACAACGTTCTTACCCTCTACATCGCCGATTACTGTCATCTTCTCTACGACGTTGGCCTTAGCACGCTGCTTGTGGCAGAGCACCAGAGGCACATCGAAATACTTAGCGTATGAGTTGGCACGCTTGGCACCGCCTACGTCGGGCGAAGCGATCACCATATCCTTGAGGTGCAGACTCTCAAGATACGGAATGAAGATAGAGGATGCGTAGAGGTGATCCACCGGAACGTCAAAGAATCCCTGAATCTGGTCTGCGTGGAGATCCATAGTGATAAGGCGGTCGATGCCGGCTACGCTCAGAAGGTCTGCCACAAGTTTAGCGGCGATCGATACGCGCGGTTTGTCCTTGCGGTCCTGACGCGCCCATCCGAAGTAGGGGAGTACGGCGATGATCTTTCCGGCAGATGCACGTTTGGCAGCGTCAATCATCAGAAGGAGTTCCATCAGATTGTCGGAATTAGGGAAGGTGCTTTGCACAAGATATACTTCTGCGCCACGGATTGATTCCTCAAATCCAACTTCAAATTCACCATCGGCAAAACGTTCGATTTTCATCTTGCCAAGTTCAATTCCCAGATCTTTGCAGATTGCCTCTCCGAGATATAGACTCTTCGAGCCTGCAAACACCTTAATGGGAGGAAGGGTATTGCTCATATATTTATATAGTTATGTTGATTTTTTGTATAAGCCGTTATATATTTTATTGTATAAGTCTTTATTTTCTTACTCTCGATTATCCTTCTTTTTTAGCGCTGGCTCTCCCGCGCCGCTTGGAGTGCCGCACGGTGATCGGCACCACTATGGCGCCATGCGCCGGAATAGAGACTTGCACCGGCTGAGTGCGCGATATCACCAACTGCATCTTCTGATTATCGAGTAGATTCTCAGTGAGCAGTTCACCCTCGCGTAGCCCCGCCATATCAAATGCCAGTGTGGGAATATTGACCGGGATATGCTTCTCCGCATCGCTGAAATTAGCGCATATCAACAGGCACTCCTCCGAAGTATAACGCAAGAAGCAGAAGCAATGATGCGGATCGAAACCTTCCTGATCATTATTCACATACATGAGGTCGAAGAAATTGCCCGTGCGCAGAGCCTCATTCTTATTGCAGAGATTCAACACGGTGGAGTAAAGTTTACGCAGCCACTTTTCCTGCGCATTGAGTTTGGAGATAGAACACTTACCGCCATCATACCATCGGCGCATCACGTCATAACTCCAATAGTCGAAAATGGTAGAGCGATTATTGAAGCCGGCAAACCCTTCATTCTCTATGGCAGACTCACCGAGTTCCTGACCGTAATATATCATGTACGGCCCGGCAGACATCATAGCGCTCACCACGAGTGAGGCTGTCACCTTCATCGGATTCCCGGCAAATTCCACTGAGCCGTATCTCACCTCATCGTGATTCTCAAGGAAGTTGAGCATCTTGGGTGCGATACCTTCTACCGTCTGCCAGGCAGATGTGAGTTGAGCCGCCGAGTAATTATGGCGTTCAATACCTACCAGTTTATCATAAAGGTTCACTTTATCATATAGATAGTCGAAGCAACCATAGTCAAGAAAGGGTCTGTATAATCCCACATCATAGATCTCGCCGATAAAGATTACATCGGGATAATCCTGCTTTACCTGCGGGATGGCCCAATGCCAGAAGGGGAGAGGCACCATGAACACCATGTCGCAGCGGAAGCCGTCGACACCCTTCGATGCCCAGAAGCGTAGTATGTGAAGCATCTTGAGCCAGGTGTCGGGTATGGGGTCGAAGTGATCCGAATTATCACCATAGTCATGCCCATAGTTGAGTTTTACTGTCTCATACCAGTCGTTTTTTCCACAGAAGGCTGAGAAGCAGTCGTTGCCCGTAGCCTTGGCAGGAAATTCCACGTAGGGCTCAGTGCCCTCCTCAGCGATATTGAAGTCAGGGGCAAATTGCTGATTGGGGATATAATAGTAATTGTTATCTCGCTCGAAGTAGTAGGTGCGGTTATCGTTATCGCCGAAGTCGCGGATACCTGCAGGCGCTGAATCTGAATGATAGCGGCGGGCCGTATGGTTCGGCACAAAATCTATCAGCACCTTCATTCCTTCGTTGTGAATGGCTGCCACACATTCTTCAAACTCCCTCATGCGTTGCTTTGGGTCAACGGCAATTGCGGGATCGATATCGTAGTAGTCCTTGATAGCGTAGGGGGAACCCGCCTCACCTTTAACTACGTTCGGATTATCAAGCGGTATATTATATGCAGTAAAATCAGACTTTGTAGCGTGTTCTATCACTCCTGTAAGCCATATAGTGTTGATACCGATCGACTTGAGTGAACGCAGCAATTTCGGGGTATAATCCGCCAATTTCCCCGCACCATTCTCTTCCAGAGTGCCTGCAAAACGGCAGGTGGGATTCATATTGGTCAGGATTCGTGGAAATGTCTGGTATATTATCGGTCGTTCGGCATTATGGCCTATTCTGATATTTTTATCCTTTTTCATTTCCATATCTCTTATACCTTTCTTGATTAGCCTGTGATTCTACGATTATATCTTTATTTTGATGTGTTGAGCGCCTTTTCAAGTACCTTGCACGTGGCATCATATCCGATTTTGACTGCCTTCTCCAAGGCGTGGAGTTCGAATGTGCCGAATTCGGCGTTACCGGTGGTGCGCACCACGTAGTCGCACATATTAAGATCCTGCAGTGTGTTGGCTTTCGACATAAGGCTGTACGTGCGCAGCGTAATATCTATCAGCGAAGCCTTATATTTATAGTTGCGGCTCAAAGGAGCGCAGTTGAGTCCGTAAAGCACTGAGCAGTGCTTGCGTATTGCCCAAGCAGGGAGATTACGCAGCACGCCGCCGTCGACGTAATGGACGCCATTGATTCTTACAGGAGGGAATATGATGGGAATACTGCAGGATGCTAACACTCGCGGCACAATCTCGCCACGCGACCATCCCACGCTTTTACCGGCATCGAGGTCGGTGGCGCATACCACGCATGGGATATCGAGTTCTTCAAGATTCTTTACCGGCAACCATGAGTCGAGCAGTTTGCCGAATTTCTCGATCTTGAAAAGACTTTTTTTCGGGATAGTGAGTTCGGTGAAATCACCGAATTTATCGTATTCCTGAAAACAACCGATTATTTCTTTCGGGGTCAGTCCGGCGGCGAATAGTGTCGAGGCTATTGACCCTGCCGAGACACCCGATACGATGTCAATTTTTATTCCGAAAGATTGGAACGCCATCATGGCTCCAATATGTGTGAATCCTTTCGCTCCACCGCCGCTGAAGGCTACGCCCACGCGTGGAGGATGCTTGGCAAGTCCTATTCTTTCGAGCAGACCATCAATGTTGAGTTGCATATCGGCTGAAAAGGTTTTGGATATGGCATCTTGTGACTTTCACCGTCACCGACGGCTCGCCTGCAAGCCATATCTTGATTTGCTTACAAAGGTAGTAATTTCCGCTTTTATTTGGAAATTTTTTAACTCTTTTTTCATTAACTCCCTCTTAAATCTTAATTATACCACATTCCACTCGTTGCAAACTTCTTACGCTGCGCCAATTATCAGCGACTGATTGCATCCCTTTCAACTGTTTTGAATCAGGAGGAATCGGTAGATTTAAGTTTGATTGGTTGAATAATGAAGAGTGACTGAATAAAAAAATCGGCAGGAAACAATTCCTGCCGATTTTTTATGTTTGTTCCGCATGGGAGACTTCTGATTTTACCAGATGATGATACGCTCTTCTTCGGGGCGATACATCTTGTCGCCTTCCTTGATGTTGAAGGCTTTGAAGAAGGGAGCGATGTTCTTGAGTGATACATTCACGCGGTTTTCACCCAGTGAATGCACGTCGCCGATGGTGAGTTTGCGCTTCTCGGCGTCGCGAACGTTCTGAGCCCATAGATTAGCGTAGTTCATGTAGAACACCTGCAGAGGATCGATACCGTCGATGAGTGCCTCTTCAGAAGTGATGTCTACACCTTTCTTCTTCTGCGAATCGAGGAATGCAGTCATTGCCACACGCAGGCCACCCTGGTCGGCGATATTCTCACCGAGAGTGTACGAACCGTTAGCCATCAGACCGGGCAATACCTCTACCTGGTCGAATTGATCGGCAAGTCCCTTTGTGAGTGAAGCGAATGCTTCGGCATCTTCGGGTGTCCACCAGTTCACCATATTGCCGACTGCATCGAAGTTGCACCCCTGATCGTCAAAACCGTGAGTGAGTTCGTGTCCGATCACTACGCCGATACCGCCATAGTTTTCAGCGTCTGAAGAAGCCTCATCAAAGAAGGGAGCCTGCAGGATGGCGGCAGGGAACACGATTTCGTTATTGAGCGGGTTGTAGTAAGCGTTTACAGTCTGCGGAGTCATAGCCCACTCTGTGCGGTCAACGGGTTTACCCCATTTTGAATTGTAGTCCGCATAGAGCCAGTTGTTGGCATTGAAGATGTTTTCGTAGTATGAGAGATTGGGGTCGATCTCCATTGTGGAATAATCCTTCCACTGGTCGGGATAACCGATTTTTACTGTGATGGCATTGAGTTTCTTGATAGCCTGCAGTTTTGTCTCATCGCTCATCCAGGGGAGATTGATGATGTGCTTGCCGAGTGCAGTGCGGAGGTTCTCAACGAGGCCTTCCATGTATTTCTTGGAAGATTCGGGGAAGTATTGCTCCACATAGAGTTGGCCGATAGCCTCACCGAGTTTGCTTTCAGTGGATTTCTGCACCACTTTCCAGCGGGATTGCTGCTGCTCGACACCACTCATGATTTTATTAAACTCGAAGTTGGCATCGATGAAGTCATCGCTAAGATAAGGAGCGGCGCCATCTACCACCTGCCATGCATAATAGTCCTTTTTCTCGCGCGGAGTGAGGGTGCCGAGAAGTTTATCACCCTGCTTCACCGTGTTCATCGTGGTGATGATGAATTTGTCGGGAGTCTCGAAGCCCATAGTCTCTACAAAGAAACGATCCCAGGGGATATTGGGGTATTCTTTTTTGAGGAATGCGAGGTCGCGGACGTTGTTCATGGCGTTGAGGTTACGGCTCTCTTCGCGGCTCCATGTGGAATCGGCGAGAAGAGTCTCGATCTTCAAGACATTCTTGGCGATACGCGCAGCGTCTCCCTTTGAATATCCTGCCAACTGCATCTCTTTCTTGATGAGTTCCTGATATGCATTGCGGATCTTCTTATTATCGGCATCCTTGCCTAAGTAGTAGTCGCGGTCACCGAGGTTGAGGGGAGCACCGCTCACAAACATCGCGTATACCGATGAGTTGTTGAGGTCTTCCTGATGTCCGGCTGCGAAGAAAGGTGCGGAGTAAGACTTGTGCATCTTGATTAAGAGATCCTCCATTTTATTGTTGGGGGTAGACTCTATCTCTCTGAGGATAGCCTGAATGGGCTGCGCACCGAGTTGATTGCGCTTCACTGAGTCCATACCGCTCTGGTAGAGTGAAGCGATCTTATATGCTACTGTGCCTGGAGCCGGGTTAGTGGAAGCCAGATTTGCCACTATGCGGCGCACACGATTTTTGCTGGAGTCGTCGAGGGTGTTAAACTGTCCATAACGAGAATGTTCCGGTGTGAGCGGATTATCATCCATCCACTTCTGGTTGACGTGACGGTAGAAGTCTTCGCCGGCGCTGATCTCGTTGCTGATGCCTGCCTTGTTCAGACTCTTGAGATGCTCTTTTGCAGCAGCAGGGGTGATAGCCAAGGCTGCGGCGCAAAGAAGAATGAGATTTTTTGAATTCATCTTGTGTTTTATTGTTGTTTAATTGATAT
>CAMWSV010000128.1 GCA_947177015.1 uncultured Porphyromonadaceae bacterium | reverse complement strand
GACTTCCGCTAATGAACTATCTCGAAATAATCGGCACTTTGATAGGACTCCTTTATCTCTATCTGGAATATAAGGCAAGTGCGTGGCTCTGGATAGCCGGCATCATCATGCCGGCAGTCTACATCGCTGTCTATTATCATGCCGGTCTCTACGCCGACCTCGGAATCAGCATCTACTACATCCTCGCCTCCGTCTATGGGCTCATCTGCTGGCTCCGTCAGTCAAATTCATCGGGGAAGCACCCCTCCAATAATTCCAATAATTCCAATTCAGGCATCTCCCCCACTCCGCGCTCGCTATATCTCCCACTCACAGTGATCGGAATAGCCCTCGCGCTGCTAATAGGCTATATCCTCGATATAGCCACTGACAGCACAGTGCCGTGGGCAGACGGAGCCACTACTGCCCTCAGCATAATGGCAATGTGGATGCTCGCAAGAAAATATACGGAGCAATGGCTCGTATGGATAGCGGCGGATGTTGCCTCCGCTTGGCTATATTGGTATAAAGACTTATGGTTAACCGGCGGACTCTACATGATTTACGCCATAATAGCATGGTTCGGATATAAGAAATGGAAAAGTATTTGACATCAATCGAGGATTTCAATCCTGAAGCAATCATTATCGACGCCGGCACGTTCCCGACCTCTCCGATAGCCCTGCGCTGGCTCGATCTTTGCGATAAAATAGTATGTTGCGACGGGGCAGCGAATGAGTTCGTCGCCACACGATACACCCCCTGGCGAATCGTGGGGGATGGCGACTCAATGTCGGCGGATGTACGTGTCCGCTATAGCGACATCATCCGTCGCAATCCCGATCAGGAGACCAATGATCAGACCAAGGCAGTGAAATATCTCGCCGAGCGAGGTGTAAGTCGCATCGTAATCCTCGGAGCCACCGGCCGACGTGAAGACCATACTTTGGGCAACATCAGTCTGCTGATGGAATATCTCCGACATGGCATTGAGGCGCGCATATATACCGATTATGGCGTATTTATCCCCGCCTCCGGCACACGCACCTTCCGCTGCGCACCGGGTTCACAAGTTTCGATCTTCAACTTCGGAGCCACGGAGATGAGAGCCGATAATCTCGTCTACCCCATCCGTCCCTTCCGCAACTGGTGGGAAGGCACCCTCAACGAGACTTCCGCCCCGCACTTCACCATCCACTCCAACGCCCCCTATCTCATATTTCTCAACTATTGACCCTGCTCTGATACAACGCAGGGGTTTATAAGGTATGTTTTTTGGTAGCGCGGAGTACTTCGCGTTTGCCGGCAGGGGGACCGGGAAGGCGTTCGGTGAGGAAAGAGAGGGATTGGAGGAGTCGGCGTATTGCGCCTTTGGCGCAATACGTGGTGAGTATGGCACCCGGCGTCATGGCATCGTGGATTTTGGTGAAGATACATTCGCTCCATAGTTCAGGCTGTTTTTCCGGAGCGAATGCGTCGAAGTAGACCACGTCAACGTTGCCGGGGAGATCGGCCTCGATAAGGTTGGCTTCTATTTTATGTAGGGTGAAGAAGTCGTTGATTTTTACCGGCAGATTCCAGCGCGCTGAGTTTACCGCGCGCAGCATCCGGGCAATATCCGGAGGGTATTGCCCGACGAAGTCCTCTATCACTTCGGGAGGAAGGGGATATAGTTCGATAGAGTAATACGTAACTCTGACTCTACTTCTCTCCGCCTCCAAGGCTGTGAGAGCGGCATTCAGTCCTGTGCCGAACCCGACTTCAAACACCCGCACACCCTTTAACCCTGAATCTGCATCCTTTCGCGCTGCCCCCGATGCTTCTTCTTTATCCTCTATAGCCAAGGTATCTCCTCTCTCCTCCGAGGGGTCTGCCATATCAGATGCAAAGTTAAGGAAGTGGTTGAAGGCGAGATTTATATAGACGTGTTCGCTCTCGCTGAGAGCCCCCTTCACTGAGTGATAGTGCTCGTCAAGATCTGCGCGATACAGAGTCGCAGTGCCGTCGGTAGTGGCTTGAATTTCCGGGACTACCATTCTTTCTTTTTTTCCTTCCATATTAAATTTTATAAAAGATGCTCAGTACTCCAAAAGCAGCCTCCCGCCAAATATATCGTTTTATTCATCCTGTATCTTTTTAAATTTATTGATTCATCATTTACTTCAATTTAGGATTTACCAAATTTGACTCAATACAGGTTGCTGATATAACACGCATCGAGATTTCAATTATAGTGACAGTTATCGTAAAACTACCTGTTATCGTAAAGTTACAAATAAATTTTGAGTTTGAAGTCAGAGTAAGTATAATTTGATGTCCGAGAAGTATAATAAGTATAAAAGGTAACGCTGTTTTGAGGGGAGTGTTTTATATTTGCCGCTACATTGCCGTTTTTATTACCGAAAATATTATCTTTGCAGATAAATCTTAAATCTGCATGAATAAATATACTGATGGGGTTCTCGCACTCGGCATCGACATCGGCGGGACGAATGCCGCTTTCGGTGCGGTAGACGCGGAGGGGCGGATCCTTTGCCGCGGGAAGATCTCTACCGCCGACTATGCTACCTTTCCGGAATTTATCGCCGCGCTGCACGATGCTGTGGCTGCTGCCTGCGAAGCCGCCGACATTCCGCTCTCGGCCATAGGAAGAATCGGTGTGGGTGCGCCGTGCATGAATTGGGAGACGGGTAATATTGAGGGAGCGGTAAATCTGCCGTGGCCTTCGCCGCTGAAACTCACCGATGAACTGGAGCGCCTATTTGGCATCCCCGCCGCCGGCGAAAATGATGCCAACGCGGCGGCGCTGGGCGAAATGTACTATGGTGCCGGCCGGGGCAAGGATAATTTCATTATGATTACCCTGGGCACGGGCGTAGGAGGTGCGATCATCTGCGATGGCAGACTTCTCCACGGCAAGCGCGGACTCGCCGGCGAATTAGGACACATCCCCTATCGTCGCGGTGAGGACGGGCGTCTCTGCAGTTGCGGACGCAAGGGGTGTCTCGATGCCTACGTTTCAGCCCGCGGTGTGGTGGAGACGGCACGGCAACTCCTTGCCGAATCCGACCGCCCGAGTACGCTCCGGAGACTTGAAAACCTCGATGCCCGCGCCATCTGCGAGGAGGCCGCTGCCGGGGATGAGATCGCCCGCGACACATTCCGTCTCTCCGGCGAGATATTGGGCGAGGCATGCGCCGATTTCACCGCCTTCTCCTCGCCCGAAGCATTTATATTCTTCGGCGGAGTAGCAGGTGCTTTCCGCCATTTCAAGGACGCTATGACCGAGACTTTCAATAAGAATCTTCTCTGGATCTATAATGATCAGGTAGAATTTCTGCAATCTCAACTTCCGGCAACCGATGCCGCTATTTTAGGCGCGGCAGCCGTGGCTTTATCTGCAATAAAATGACTGAACCTCAACTCACTGACCCCAAACCTCTAAATCTTGATAATCATATAAATCTCGAAATCTGCACAGGGGATCCCGACGGTATCCTCGCAGCCAAGGAGGGTGGTGCCGACCGCATTGAACTATGCAGCGGGCTCGCCGAGGGCGGACTCACCCCTTCGCTTGCCACAATCGAATTTGCCACCGCGCAAATCCCTACCAATGTGCTGATCCGTCCGCGCGGGGGCGATTTCGTGTACTCCCCCGCCGAAATCGCGGTGATGGAGCGGGATATCGAAGCGGCTGTCGCCGCGGATGCATCGGGCGTTGTGGTAGGCGCGCTTACGCCTGACGGCAAAGTAGATTCCGAAGCGTGCTCCCGGCTATTGGCTAAGGGAGCCGGACTCGATAACACTTTCCACCGCGCATTCGACGTAGTGGCTGACCCGTTTGAGGCATTGGAGACGATCATTTCACTCGGGTTCAAACGGATACTCACCTCCGGACAGGCTGCTACCGCACTGCAGGGTGCCGACCTTATCGCCGCACTTCGCCGCCGGGCTGCCGGACGCATATTGATTATGGCAGGCGCCGGCATCTCCCCCGCGAACGCAGTGGAAATCCTGCGCAACACCGGGGCTGACGAACTCCATGCCTCAGCCCGCAAACCGCGCAAAGCGGCGATGGATTACTCCGTACACACCGCGATGGGTGCCGCGGATGCCGACGACGGTAGCCGTATGGCTACCGACCGCGATACCGTAGCAGCAATCCGCCATGGAATCGATGATTTTTCCCGACTCCGTTGACCGTACCGGCACGCTACCCTTAATCACGGTGTTCTCAACCATTTAACCCTAGTAAAACTTAACCAGCATCTTTCTGAAATGAGATTTTCTCACATCACCCATACCCTGCTCCTCACCGTAGGCACCGCCGCGGTATTATCACCGGCGTTTCTACCGGCACGTACCATCCTGACTCCGCAGGCATCCGCCGATTACACCCGAAGACTCACCCTGCAACCGGAACTCGCCGGGAAACTCGCCATCCCCTCCTCTGCCTCGCCTGAAGAGACGGAGGTGCTGACATTCCTCTACGCATATATCCCCACTCCGGACGTAGTGGATTATGACTCGGTGTTCTACCTGGAGAATGTGCGTATGGCTCTGCGTGCCGCCGAGGAGATGCCCTGGGGTAAGGATGTGCCCGACCGCGAATGGCGACATTTCGTATTGCCGGTAAGGGTAAATAATGAGGATCTCGACCTTTCGCGCAAGGTATTCTATGATGAACTGAAACAGCGTGTGGAGGGTCTCCCGATGAAGGAGGCGATTCTGGAGATAAATCATTGGTGCCACGAGAAGGTGAGTTACCAACCTTCCGACCAGCGCACCTCATCGCCGTTAGTGACCGTGGGGAATGCCCTCGGACGCTGCGGCGAAGAATCCACCTTTACTGTGGCGGCGTTGCGCAGCGTCGGCATACCGGCACGGCAGGTCTATACCCCCCGTTGGGCTCACACCGACGATAATCACGCATGGGTCGAGGTATGGGCCGACGGCAGATGGTGGTTCTTAGGTGCCTGCGAACCGGAGCCGGTGCTCAACCTTGCATGGTTTAATGCTCCGGCAGCCCGCGGCATGATGATGACTACAAAAGTGCCGGGTGTTTACGATGGTCCGGAAGAGAAATTGGAGGAACGCCCTATCTCTACCGTGATCAATGTCACTGAAAATTATGCTCCAACCGCTCAATCCACTGTATATGTGATGGATGCCGACGGTAGACCGGTGAAGGGTGCTGATGTAAGATTCGGACTGTATAATTACGCCGAATTTTTCCCTCTCACGGTGAAGAAAACCGATGCCGATGGGAAGGCTACGGTGATTTCGGGCAACGGTGACCTTGTGGTGTGGGCTGCCGACAAAGGGAATTTCAACTTCTCCAAACTCACAGCCGGCGATACATTGCGGTTGCGCCTCGACAAGACACGCGATTTCACCGGCACCATTGATTTCACCCTGACTCCTCCCCCGCCGGGTGGTAATCTGCCGGTGGTGACGCCTGAACAGTCCGCCCTCAACGATCGGCGCAAGGCTTACGAAGACAGCGTGCGCCACGCCTATGAAAATACTTTTATCTCCGCCGACCGCGCCCCTGAAATATGTCGCGATCTTGCCATTCCTGACAGTTGCGCCCAACTCCTTACGGATGCACGCGGCAACCACGCCGTTATCGAGCAGTTCTTGCGCCAAACACCTGCCGAATACCGCAATATGGGGGTGACTATCCTGCAGTCGCTTGCTGAGAAAGATCTCCACGACGTCACCACGGAAGTACTGGAAGACCCCCTCTATCCGGTGCTCAATCTCGCAGACTACGGCGATGTAGCCACAGATTCGGAAATGTTTAAGGAATACGTAATCTCCCCGCGCATCGCCTTCGAGAAACTGCGTCCCTTCAGAACGGAGATAATAAATTCACTCACACGCGCTCAGATCGCGCAATACTCAGAATCGCCCGCCCGTATTGCCGCCGACCTCAACGCATCTATCGCCACAGATACGATCTATAATCCCGATGAACTGTATCAGTCGCCCACGGGCACACTGCGCAATCGCATTGCTAACCCGATGAATAAAGGGTTGGCGTTTGTGGCTATCTGTCGCACTCTCGGAATACCGGCACGCATCGATCAGGTGAGTCATCAAGTGCAGTACGCATCTGCCGCCGGAGAATGGCTCAATGTGGATATGAATCCGGCGGAAGATAAGGCAACCTCTACCACGACCGGGACATTCCATCTTGAACATAGAAACGATCTCAACGGCAGACAACCTAAATATTACTCTCAGTTTGCAATGTCGCATATTG
>CAMWSV010000127.1 GCA_947177015.1 uncultured Porphyromonadaceae bacterium | reverse complement strand
CAAAGTTAATAATGATAGGAAGGATAGAAAGGAAAAAGGAAATAATTCCAAAGTTGATAACGTTAGGATGGAAACTAAGGAAAAAGGAAATAAAGATAATGAGAATTCCGGACATAAAGAGATAAGATCAACCCTCTCAGGAGAAAAGGGAAAAGTCATAGAATCCACCCTCCCCGAGCACGGTGCCGATCGCAAATCCCTCAGAAGAAGATAACTCCAATCTCTCCAAAAACTGCAATCTCTCCAATAACTCCAATAATTCCAATAACTCCAATCCCCTTCAATTCCTCTCCAATAAAACCCCAATTCCCTATATGAAAACTAAATTAGGAAAAGAGTTCAAGATCGGACTTTCGGTGATCATAGCACTTGTATTGCTCTTCTTCGGCATCGACTACCTGAAGGGCATTAACATCTTCCGTCCTGCCAACTTCTACGAAGTCTACTATAAAGATGTGGCAGGTCTCGAAGTATCGGCACCGGTCACCATCAACGGTTTCAAGGTAGGTCAGGTTCGTGAAGTCAGTATTGACTACGCCAATCCCGGCAGAGTAAAGGTAGTGATGGCGCTCAACAAAGACCTCAAACTGCGTGAAGGTACTGTGGCATCCCTTGGCAGCACGCTCCTCAGCGGTGCCTACATAATCCTTACTCCCTCATCCGAGGGAGCGCAACTCCCCGTAGGCAGCCAACTCAAAGGTGTGGAATCTACCGACCTCATGGCATCGCTCACCAACGAAATGATGCCGAAGGTGAACTCAATCCTCCCCAAGATTGACTCACTCCTCTACAATCTCAACACCCTCGTGGCAGACCCGGCACTGACGGCGAGCATCCGGCGCCTCGATGGCATCACCGCCAACATCTACACTGCCACCGGCAGTCTCAACACCACCATGACGGGTGTCAATCAGCAGTTGCCACTCATCCTGCGCAACTTCGGCAGAGCCGGTGTAGATATCGACACCATCACCAACAACCTCGCTTATCTCTCACGCGACCTCCGACAGTTGCCCCTCAAGCCCACGATGGACAACGTGGAACGCATCACTTCCAACCTTGAAGAATTCTCTCAGCAGTTGAAGAACCCCAACTCCACCCTCGGCAAACTCACCGGCGATCCGGCTCTCTATAACAAGTTATACCGCGTCAGCGCCGACATCGACTCCCTCATCGTCGATATCAAGAAGAATCCCAAACGATATATCAGTATCAAACTCCTCTGATAATCGTGCCGAACCGGATAATAGGGTAGAATCGGATTATCAGCCGCAATCAGAAAATCAGATGCAATCAGAAAAGCAGTATTTCCAATAATTCCGGTAACCCCAATAATTTCAATCCTCTCCTATCCTCTCCAATAATTCCGATCTCTCTCCCATTTCCCTTTTTTCAAAAATTTTCAAAAAAATGAAAAGAGCGGAATTTTATACCCTCCTAAAATATAGATAGTTATAAAAAAAAGGAAATGGGCAATTTTTTTTGCACTTTTTTTTATGAAAAATTTCTATTTATTTTGTAGTGTGAAAGGGAAGCCCGCGCGAGGATAGGCTTTCTCTTCCTGCAAAGAAACGAAGAAAAATCCGTTGCATACGGTTACTGATCGGCTCTCTCCGATAGGTGCAAAACCTCTTCTCGATAATTAAGTATGTAAGAATCATCCTCCCAAAAAGTGCACGGAAATTATGAGCATCGATCTTCAAGATAAATGGAAAGCATGTCAGAGATTTATTCTCGACAATGTCGGCGAGTCGCGTTTCAATACGTGGTTTGCCAAGACAGTTGCATTGAAACTTGAAGATGATGCCATCACCCTCAACGTCCCCTCCAACTTCGTGGTGGAGAAGTATGAAGATGATTTCCTCCCCCTGATCCACTCTGCGCTCCGCAAGGTCTTCGGCAGACCGCTCCAGATCTACTATAATCTGCAGGTGCTCTCCGAGATTTCCAACTCCAGCATAGTAGTGGGCGAATCGCGCAAGAGCAACGCCGTGGGGGGCAAAGTGGAGCGCCAGATGATAGCCCCCGGTGCTGCTCCCGGTGCCACCGCCGCCGGCAAAGCACACGCCATCGACCCGCAGTTGAACCCCGTATACAACTTTGAAAATTACTGCTCGGGACACTCCAATCTCCTGGCGATGACGATTGCTGAAAACATCGCCAATCATCCGCGCAACAACGACTTCAATCCCTTCTTCCTCTATGGCGACGTTGGCGTGGGGAAGACACACCTCATTCAAGCCATCGGTATCCGCGTCAAGGAGCAGAACCCCAACGCGAAGGTGCTCTATACCACCGCACGCGAATTCCAGCACCTATATAGCCAGGCAGCCATAAGCAAGAGCATACCCAAGTTTATCAACTGGTTTATGCAACTTGACGTGCTCCTGCTCGACGACCTCCAGGAGATCGCCGGCAAGGTGAAGACCACCGAAGCCCTCTTCCCGATCTTCAACCACCTGCACCAGAACGGTCGCCAACTCGTATTCACCTGCGACCGTCCGCCGATGGAACTCGACGGTATCGCCGACCGACTCATCGACCGCTTCAAGTGGGGCCTCACCGAGCGTCTGCCGCGTCCGGATGCCGACCTGCGTAAGAAGATCCTGAAGTTCAAGGCGGTGAAAAACGGTCTCGACCTCCCTGAAGATGTAGTAGACTTCATCTCTACCAACGCTACCAACTCCGTGCGTGAGATCGAAGGGGTAGTGAGAGGGGTGCTCACCCGCTCCATCAGTCTGAATGCGCCCATCACCGTGGATATCGCCCGCGAAGTGATGAAGAATTCCATAGCCATCCCCGAGAAGAAGCCCATCAACTTCGAGATGATAGTGGAGAGCGTATCGGAATATTACAATCTTAATCCCGACGCAGTATTCTCTAAAAACCGTATGCGCGACATCAACGACGCCCGCCAGGTTATAATGTATCTCAGCCATAAGCACACCGGATTGTCGAGCACCGTGATCGGCAGGAAACTCAACCGCCGCCACGGCACCGTGCTCCACGGCATCTCCGCCGTCAAGGAGCGCATCGAACTAATCCCCGACGTGGCACGCGATATCGAATCCATCGAGGCCGCCCTCCTCTGAAACATTGCAACCGGCGGAACCCCCGACCTGCCGGGTGGCGCCGCAACATTGCAGAAATGTTTCGGTTATCAAAAAAATTGCTATCTTTGTATCCATGGGATCGCCACATATTGCGCGATGCCGTGGATTTCTCTTTTTAAGGACAGATCTATTTTAGGACAAATATGATTACCGGACAGATAAAGACGCAGATCGACCAGATCTGGAATACATTCTGGGAGAGCGCCGGAATCACCAACCCGATGACCGTACTCGAACAGATGACGTATCTCTTCTTCATCAAGATGCTCGACGACGCCCAGATGCGGCGCGAATCCCTCTCAAATATCCTGGGGATAGAGTAGTGGAGCAACGATACATTCCCCTCCTACGGCACCTGGCATAATCCCGACACTGATGAGAACGTACCCGTAGACAATCTGCGCTGGCACGTATTCAAGCACTTTGACGCTGACAAGATGTATCGCACCATTCAGCGCGACGTCTTCCCCTATATCAAGACCCTCAACCGAGGCGAAGACTCCGCCTACTCCCGGTTTATGGGCAACGCCAACTTCATGATAGCCTCCCCGCGCGCCCTGGTGAAGATCGTTGACGGCATCGACACCCTGGAGATGAACGACCGCGACACGATGGGCGACGTCTACGAATACATCCTGGGCAAGATGGCAGCCAGCGGCAAGAACGGTCAGTTCCGCACCCCGCGTCATATCATCCGCATGATGGTGGAGATGATGCGCCCTACGCTCGAAGACTCCGTCTGCGACCCCGCCATGGGTAGCGCCGGATTCATCGTCGAGACCGCCAAATACATCAAAGAGCACTACGCCACCGAACTCCTCAACCCCCGCAACGACGAATACTTCCGACGCGGGATGCTCCACGGCTTCGACACCGACCAGACAATGCTCCGTATCGGCGCTATGAACCTTATGCTCCACGACATCAACAACCCCGACGTGACATTCCGCGACTCCCTATCGAGCGACAATACCGACACCGACCGCTACACGCTCATCCTTGCCAACCCTCCCTTTGCCGGCAACCTCGACTACGAAGCCGTGTCGAAATCGCTCCTTGCCACCGCCAAGACCAAGAAGACAGAACTGCTGTTTATGTCGCTCTTCCTGCGATCGCTCGCCGTGGGAGGACGGTGTGCATCGATTGTTCCCGACGGGGTATTGACCGGTACGTCGAACGCCCACAAGGCTATCCGCAAGGCGATAGTAGACGGCAACCGGCTCGAAGCCGTGATTTCGATGCCCTCCGGAGTGTTCAAGCCCTACGCCGGCGTCTCCACCGCGATCCTTATCTTCACCAAGACCGGCGCCGGCGGTACTGACCGGGTATGGTTTTACGACATGAAGGCAGACGGTTACTCTCTCGACGACAAACGTAACCCCGTTGCCGACAACGACATCCCCGACATCATCGCCCGTTTCCACGCCTTGGAAGGGGAAGAAGAGCGTCAGCGCACCGACCAATCCTTTATGGTGCCCGTTGACGAGATCCGCGAGCACGACTACGACCTTGCGTTCAACACCTACAAAGAAACCATCCGCGAAGTTGTGGAATACGAAGCCCCCGAAGTCCTCATCAGCAGAGCCTCGGCACTTGCCGCCAAAATCACAGACGGTATCCACACCCTTCAAACCCTAATCGCCACCGGCCATGAAGCATAATTGGGAGTATAAACGACTGGGGGATGTCTGCGCTATAAATTTTGGTAAAAGAATCGTTGCTAAAGATACTAAGCCCGGACCATATTCGGTATATGGAGGTGGTGGCGCAACTTTTACAACTTTGGAATACAATAGAGAGAATTGTACAATAGTGTCACGATTTGCCATGTCTCCGACTTGTGTTAGATACGTAAAAGGTAAATTTTTTCTAAATGATAGTGGTCTAACTGTTGAGATCAGTAATGATAGTGTATCCCAAGATTATGTAGATAAATATTTATGGGGTATTCAAAATATTATATATAATCTCGGGCGAGGAATGGCTCAAAAGAATCTCAATGTTAAAGCATTTATAGAGATTAATATCCCGGTTCCACCGAAAGAGGTACAGGAGCAGATAGTTGCGGAGTTGGATAAGATAAACGAAACGATTGAAGATTGTCGCGAGTTACTGCGTACTCTTGATACTCTCGGTCAATCTCTCTTCAACGACTACTTCGGCGACCCGGTCAGCAATCCGAAAGGTTGGGAGGTGAAAAAACTTTCTGAGGCTGCCCCTCAGTCACCGTATAAGGGCGAGATGTTAGATGAGGATGAAGTTTGGCTTCTCAATCTTGACATGATTGAAAAGAATACTGGACGAATTATAGCACATCAGAAAGTCAAAATTGATGATTTAGGAAATTCGGTTTATAAAATTTGTCCCAAGCAAGTCTTATATTCAAAATTACGTCCAAATCTGAATAAAGTGGTTATTGCTGATGATTACGGATACTGTACATCAGAGTTATTGCCATTAAATCCCACTAAAGAAGTAAATGATCAGTATTTGGCTTATCTTTTACGTTCTAAAGATTGTGTGACTCTTTTCAGTGAAAAAGTGGGAGGTGCGAAAATGCCAAGAACGGATTTAAAAGTTTTCCGAAATTTTCCTCTTCCTGTCCCTCCTCTCCCGTTGCAGGAGAAGTTTGCGGAGCGGATTGAGCGGATTGAGCGGATTGAGGGGGAGAAGAGAGCCGTGGAGGCAACGATTGCCGAACTGCAGACGCTCCTCGACAGTAGGATGGATTATTGGTTTAATTGATGGGGGTGAACATCGATACCGAACCACCACCAACCCTCTCAACCATGAACCTATTAAAACACTAACAATGCATAATTTCGATTACCTTAAAGATATACCGGAACTCGCGCAGTTGTATCAGTTTTGCAATCTCTGTGAGATCCGTCAGCATACCGACCCCGACTCCTCCGCCATCAACGCGCGCAAAGCGCTCGAATGGCTCGTGAAGTCAATCTATAGAATGAAAGGGGTGGAACCCGCCGAGCGGGCGTCACTCTTCCAACTCACCACCGCCGACACCTTCGCCGACTTTATCGCCGATGCTCAACTGATGAAAGCAGTGCACTGGATACGCAAAATCGGTAACTTAGCCGCCCACGACGGCGTAGTGAACCGCGCCGATGCCTTCTTCACCGTGCTCAACCTCTACAATCTCGTGGGGGCAGTGCTTCTGAAACTCCGCGTGCTTACCACCCTCCCTCCCTTCGACC
>CAMWSV010000126.1 GCA_947177015.1 uncultured Porphyromonadaceae bacterium | reverse complement strand
GAAATATGCCGATAAACATATATTAAAAATTTGGCAGACTTATTATTAAATACTAAATTTGCAGGATTAAGAGCCGGTTCGCCTTAAAAATAATTAAATTATCTGGGCGGCTGATTCAAAGTAAAAAAATTAGTAAATAACATAATATCTAACTTTAAATTTAGTAGACCATAACATTATGGAAATTTCACACATCGAACACATCGGCATCGCAGTGCCCAATCTTGAGGAAGCCATCAAGTATTACGAAAACGTACTTGGCTTGAAATGCTACAAGCAGGAAGTGGTTGCTGACCAAAAAGTTACTACAGCATTCTTCAAAGTAGGCGACACTAAGATCGAACTTCTCGAACCTACCTCACCCGAGTCCACCATCGCCAAATTCATCGAAAAGAACGGCGGACGCGGCGGAATGCACCACCTTGCCTTCGCAGTAGAAGATGGTGTAGCCAACGCATTGGCGGAGTGCGAAGAGAAGGGTATCAAACTCATCGACAAGGCTCCCCGCGGCGGTGCTGACGGACTTCAGATCGCATTCCTCCACCCGAAATCGACTGAAGCAGTTCTGACTGAACTCTGCGAAGACCCCAACAAGTAAGTCTTCATCAAAAGTTAACACGAATTCTCTGAAATATCATAAATCATGACAAAGCAAGAAGAAAAAATTCAGGAACTCATCGCCAAACGTGCGCAGGCTCGTCTTGGCGGCGGTGAAAAGGCTATCGAGAAACAGCACGCCCGCGGCAAATACACAGCCCGCGAACGCATCGCTCAACTCCTTGATGAAGGCAGTTTTGAAGAACTTGATATGTTTGTCACTCACCGCTGTACAAACTTCGGCCAGGACAAGAAGCATATCCTCGGCGACGGCGTAGTGACAGGCTTCGGCACAATCGAAGGACGCCTCGTATACGTATTCGCACAGGACTTCACAGTGTTCGGCGGCTCTCTTTCGGAGACAATGGCTCAGAAGATCTGCAAGGTTATGGATATGGCAATGAAGATGGGTGCTCCCGTAATCGGCCTTAACGACTCAGGCGGTGCCCGTATTCAGGAAGGTATCAACGCATTGGCAGGTTACTCAGAAATCTTCCAGAGAAATATCCTCGCCTCCGGCGTAGTACCTCAGATTTCCGCTATCCTCGGTCCCTGCGCAGGCGGCGCAGTATACAGCCCGGCACTCACCGACTTCACTATCATGGTGAAAGGAATCTCTTATATGTTCCTTACAGGTCCGTCGGTTGTGAAGACTGTCACCGGCGAGGACGTAACTCAGGAGCAACTCGGCGGCGCAAGCGTACATGCGACCAAGAGCGGCGTGACTCACTTCGCATGCGAAGATGGCGAGGAAGCACTCCGCCTCATACGCGAACTCATCAGTTACATTCCCCAGAACAATATGGAGGAAACTCCCCTCGCAGAATGTACAGACCCGATCGACCGCGTGATTGACGAACTTAACGAGATCATCCCTGACTCAGCCAAGCGTTCATACGATATGTATGACGTGATCAAACATATCGTCGACAATGGCGAATTCCTCGAAGTTCAGCCCGCATACGCAAAGAACCTCATTATCGGTTTCGCCCGCTTCAATGGTCAGTCTGTAGGTATCGTAGCCAACCAGCCTAAGGTGCTCGCCGGCGTACTCGACTCAAACGCTTCTCGCAAGGGAGCACGTTTCGTACGCTTCTGCGACGCATTCAACATTCCGCTGGTAACACTCGTTGACGTTCCCGGCTTCCTTCCCGGTACAGGTCAGGAATACAATGGTGTGATCCTCCACGGCGCAAAACTTCTCTATGCATACGGCGAGGCCACTGTACCCAAGGTTACAGTTACCCTGCGTAAGTCATACGGTGGCTCCCACATCGTGATGAGTTGTAAGCAACTCCGCGGCGACGTGAACTATGCATGGCCCACTGCAGAGATCGCAGTGATGGGTGCGGAAGGTGCAGTAGGCGTACTCTATGCCAAAGAGGCAAAAGAGCAGGCAGATCCCGCTGCTTTCAAGGCTGAGAAAGAGAAGGAATATACCGACCTCTTCGCTAACCCCTATAATGCTGCTAAATACGGATACATCGATGACGTTATCGAACCGCGTAACACTCGCTTCCGTATCATCCGTGCATTGCAGATGCTTGCCACCAAGAAGGTATCTAATCCCCCGAAAAAACACGGCAACATTCCTTTGTAATCCAAACAAAATAATCAAAAATGTTGAAAAATTTATTTTTTGCAGCGTCACTGACGGCAATGACATTCAGTCTCGCCCCCGCCGGTTACGCTCAGGAAGCCGAACAACCCGCTCCCGTGACCGATGTGGCGTCTGCCGATGAGGATACTCCGGAGGGTAAGGTGGTGGCACAACTTCCGGAGGGTCAGGAACTCATCGAGAGCGACGCAGTACCTTCAGAGGAGACCAACACCATCGAGCGCAGCGAGGTTGCCGGCAAGATGTCTCAGGCTGAGAAAGCCGCTAACGTAAAAGAGAATGACTCATGGGGCGGCGCCATCACTATCATCGCTATGGTGATCGTGCTCGGTGCTCTCATAGTACTCAGCATCCTCTTCAATATCTTCGGCAAAATTTCTGCCGGAATGCTCTCGAAGAAGAAAATCGAAGCCACCGGTGTGAATGCTGATGATATAACAGATGATCATGACCATGTGGATTCAGGCGAGGTCATTGCCGCTATTTCCGCTGCTTTGGCTGAACACTTCGATGACCAGCATGATATGGAGGATTACATCCTCACTATCCGCCGTATGCGTCGCGCATATTCACCCTGGAATTCGAAGATCTACAACCTCCGTCAGGATCCGGGTCTGAACCGCAACGATCAGCGCCCTCTTCCGAAAAATACTAACATGAAGTAAGACGGTAACCCCTCTTTTACTCAACAACTAACCCAACACCCCTTTTTCAGAAAATGAAAGAATACAAGTATAAGATTAACGGCACCAAATTTAATGTCGTTGTAGGCGACGTTGAAGACAACAAGGTGCACGTTGAGGTCAACGGCACTCCCTACGACGTTGAACTCGATAAGGCACCCGCAGCCAAGGTATCCCCCATCGCTCGCCCCAAGGCACCGGCACAGGCTCCGCGCACTACTACCGGCGAGAAAGTGATCTCCAAACCCGCACCGGTAGCATCAGGCGACGGCACACCCGTGAAGTCTCCGCTGCCCGGAACTATCATGAGTTTCAATGTAAGCGAAGGCCAGAGCGTAAACGCAGGCGACACAGTATGCGTGCTTGAAGCCATGAAGATGGAGAATGATATCCACTGCAACACCTCAGGCGTGGTTAAGAAGATTCTCGTAGGCGTAGGGGATGCTATTCTTGAGGGTACTGACATTATGATTATCGGTTAATTATCTTAAGAACACTACGAAATGATATTGCTCAGTTCATTCTCACAATTCCTCGAAGACTCATTGTCGACATTCTGGAATTTCACCGGTTTCGCCAACTGCGAATGGGGAAATATCATCATGTTGGCAATAGGCTGCTTCTTCGTATGGCTCGCCATTAAGAAGAACTTCGAGCCTCTCCTGCTGGTGCCGATCGGCTTCGGCATGCTTTTAGGTAATATCCCGTTCCAGCCGGGTATGGAAATCGGTATCTATGAAGAGGGTTCTGTACTGAACATTCTTTATAATGGTGTTGAAAAAGGTTGGTATCCCCCTCTGATCTTCCTCGGTATCGGCGCTATGACCGACTTCTCCGCTCTTCTGGCTAATCCAAAACTGATGGTGATAGGTGCCTGCGCTCAGTTCGGTATCTTCGGTGCTTATATGCTTTCACTGCTTGTAGGTTTCGATCCCCTCTCGGCAGGTTGTGTTGCAATCATCGGTGGTGCCGACGGCCCGACAGCGATCTTCACTTGCTCCAAACTGAATCCGAAACTTCTGGGCGCTGTGGCTGTATCAGCATATTCTTATATGGCTCTTATCCCGCTTATTCAGCCCCCGTTGATGCGTCTCTTCACTACTGAGAAGGAACGTCTGATCAAGATGAAACCTGCTCGTGTGGTAAGCCAGAACGAGAAGATAATCTTCCCGATCGTAGGTCTGCTTCTCACCTGCTTCGTAGTGCCCTCAGGCATTCCGTTGCTCGGTATGCTCTTCTTCGGCAATCTTCTGCGTGAGAGCGGCGTGACCACTCGTCTGGCAAAGACAGCCCAGAATGCAATGACCGACATCATCACAATCCTTCTCGGTCTCACAGTAGGTGCTTCCACTCAGGCCGACGTATTCCTGAGTATCGACACGCTGAAGATCTTCGGTCTCGGCTTCCTGGCATTCATAATCGCAAGTTCTGCCGGTGTGCTCAGCGTTAAGATCTTCAACCTCTTCCTCGCGAAGAATAAGAAGATCAACCCGCTTATCGGCAACGCAGGCGTATCAGCAGTGCCGATGGCAGCACGAATCTCCAACAACATTGGTCTGGAATACGATCCCTCCAACTATCTGCTCATGCACGCTATGGGTCCGAACGTAGCAGGTGTGATCGGTTCGGCAGTTGCAGCCGGTGTGCTCCTCAGTTTCCTCGGGTGATCCCAGCATCATCACACCTCGCATAGAGGTGAAGTCAATATAAAGAACTCCCGTGTTCCGAGTTGTGGAACACGGGAGTTCTTTTATTCAACTACTCGGAGTTAGTATCTTCCTCAATAATAATTTATGGGTTCAAATGTTAAAAAAGGGATTATTATGAACTATATATCTGCAATAGATGTTTGATAAGTGTAATCAACCTATGCCCTATTAGGTAATAACGATTCCACAATTTATTTCAAAATTTATAAGGATACTTTAAGCCTAATTCAAAATGATCACCGACGAAGTAATTCGCGAAATATATAAGACTAATAAGAAGCCCCCGAAGGATCTGAATGATCTGAATCTAAGGGAGGCTCTTAATATCTTGAAGGAACATCATAATCTGACTCTCGATTCTGACGATCTCTCAAAGGCTGAAGTCATTATAAATGACTTGGAAGAGTTTAATCCCTTCAGGAGATTCCTCGTGAGAAGTCTCCACGGAGTTTTGGAATTTGACCGAATGATGGCATTTGTATTCCGCAATCATATACTTTTTCTCGGAAAAGAGAACAACCAGTTGAGAGTTCACTTTAAACCAGACGAGGATGAGGAAGAGGAGGATGATTCATTCTTCAGCCGACTTTTCGGACGCCGAAAGAAGCATTGATTGATGATGTCATAAAAAACTCTAAAGTTAGTAATAGAGAAAATAAGTTAGTAAGTAAATACGTTCATAGACATTTAAATAGGTCACATCAATTAAATAAAAATCAGGTGCGGTCAATTATTTATTGCTGCGCCTGATTTTTTATTGTCCGGATGTGAAATGATATTAGACCGGCGGTATCATATCGATTACTGCCGGAAGTTAGATTATTATGAGAATACCCCCGGATTCCTACGTAAGAATGCAGTTGGATTCCGGGGGTAATATAAGGTGTAGTCTTTGAGAGTACAGACTTATTCTATATCGGGAGTTTTACTTTTATTTGGTTTAATCCTCTTCTTGGTATATGATTAATTAAATATATCTATTAATTAACTGAGTGAGATATCATCGTTGAAGTTGGCGAGATCTTCATCATCAAATGAGTCTTCATCATAGAAGTCAAGATCCATATCAGCCTTTACGTCGGACACTGCTACAGGGGTGGCAGTATCGATTTTCACTTCAGGCTCGGCAAGTTCTGTCCATTGAGCAGGAGCCTTACCTTTCTGCATGATGCAGATAGGCTCAACGAGTGAACGACCGGGGATAATATCTTTGAGTTCCATAAAGAAACTGCGGTCGGCATCATAATCAAATACAAAGGCAAGTCGCTGCCCTTCCTCCTCAACGAGTTCACTGATCGGAGTATCCTCCATCAACCATACGTCTTCATCGCTGTTGCTGCCCATATCTTCAAGAGTGATTTCCTCATGGCGGCTCCAGTCTTCGTCGCAAAGGAAGAAGGAGTCTATCTCATCCTTGGAATATCCTACGGAATCAAGGATGACGTTGCGGAGTTGTAAGAAAGTATTTTCTGAGTCAATCTCAATCTCACGCGCGAAGTTGCTTAGTTCGTCGCTAACAAGTTTGAATCTATAAACCATATAATTTCTTTCTATTTTTACTTGCATTCTTTAGTAGATTCCACAGCGAATAGGTCGGAATACCCGCGCCGAGAGCCTACATACGAAAAACGATACAAAATTACAATAAAAGTTTTTATCTCAAAGTTTTTCTAATAAAATTTTATGTTTGGATTTTTAATTTTTTTTATTATAGTTTTTCATTAGGATATTTTAGCCCGGTATCGTGCATATTCCTGCCGTGTACCGGCGCTTGCAA
>CAMWSV010000125.1 GCA_947177015.1 uncultured Porphyromonadaceae bacterium | reverse complement strand
GATAACGTGGTGGAAGCCACCGGCGGCCCGATGCCCGATCTCCCCGAAGACGCACTCCCCCACTGGGAACTCGCAAAAAAATATAATCTCATCGATTTTGAATTAGGCGTGAAGGTCACCGGCGCCGGCTTCCCCTTCTATATCGGCAAGGGAGCACGCCTGCAGCGCGCTCTCATCCAGTTCTTCCTCGACTCAGCCGGCGAAGCAGGCTATACCGAGGTGGAACCACCCTACGTGGTGAACGCCGCCTCCGGCTACGGCACAGGACAATTACCCGATAAGGAGGGACAGATGTATCACGTCGTCGCCGACGACCTCTATCTGATCCCCACCGCCGAAGTGCCCGTCACCAACATCTATCGCGATGTGATCATCCCCGAGGCTGAACTCCCCAAGATGAATTGCGCCTACTCACCATGTTGGCGCCGCGAGGCAGGCAGTTACGGCAAGGATGTGCGCGGCCTCAACCGCCTGCATCAGTTTGATAAGGTGGAGATCGTGCGCATCGAGACTCCCGAGAAATCATACGCCGCCCTCGAAGAGATGAAGGCTCACGTGCAGGGGCTGCTCGAAAAACTCGGCCTCCCCTGGCATATCCTCCGCCTATGCGGCGGCGACATGTCGTTCACCTCAGCCATCACCTTCGACTTCGAGGTGTGGAGCGCAGCACAGAAGAGATGGCTTGAAGTTTCGAGTGTATCAAACTTCGAGAATTATCAGGCCAACCGCCTGAAATGCCGCTATCGCGACGCGCAGAAGAAGATCCACCTCTGCCACACCCTCAACGGCTCGGCTCTGGCGCTCCCCCGAATCATGGCAGCCCTGCTCGAAAATAATCAGACTCCGGAGGGTATCATCGTGCCGGAGTGCCTGAGAAAATATACAGGTTTCGACATCATCAACTGATAATATCAACTTACCCTCTCCGCAGCAGGCATCTCAAACCCTGCGGAGAGGATAACTAATTAAAACACTCTTATTTACCAATCATAAAATTCCTTTAGCAATGAGCGAAAACACTTATCCGGGATATACCGGCAAAGACGAGAAAAAAATTCCTATCAATGATCCCTCCGGCAAATGGTCGGATCTGACACTCCTGCCGGAATGGGAAGAGGAGTTCTACGATGTATACACAGTGCGCAAACATGGTAAGTGGGTGATGCTCAAGGCTCTGAAAAAGGAGTATGCCGACGATCCGAAGTATCGCGAAATGTTGGAAAAGGAGTTTGAGACACGCTATAACTTGGCTCACCCCAATATCGTGATGGTCAACGACCTGGAGGATGTGCCCGGCGTGGGAATGGCTATCATCACCGACGACGTCTACGGCTACAGCCTGCGCCGCCTTATCGATGAGAAGCGACTCACCCCGCGCATCGTACACCGCCTGAAGACACAACTTCTCGATGCCCTGGATTATATTCAGGAAAACCATATCGTGCATCATCCCATCACTCCGGATTCGATCATCTTCACTGAATATAACGAGAATCTGAAACTCATCAACGTCGGCTATGACCAGAAGTCTTCGCTCTCCGAGCAGGACACTCGCGCCGACATCGAAAGTTACGGCAAAATCCTGGGCGAAGTCCTCGATAATCTGCCGGAGACGTTGCCGCGCCTGCGCCATATCGCCAACCGCGCCGTAGACAAGCACCACCCTTACCGCAGCATCATGGACTTGCAATTGGATATGCACAAGCGGTCGTCGGTGACTACTTATCTGCTGCTGGCTCTCTTCATCGCCGTGATCATGGTGCTGGTATATCTCCTCATCAAGTAAGTAAGGTCCTCCCCGCCTGTCTAAGTAAGGATGCACGGCTCGGACAGAGACCGGGTGTATCCCGCAAAGTTAAGTTTTTACACTACTTCTTATGGTAGAAATCAAGAAAATATCACCCGAAAAGAGCGAACTCAAGAAGTTTGTCAAGTTCGGTATCAATCTATATAAGGGTAACGAGTATTTCGTACCGCCGCTGGTGGTAGACGAAATCGCCACTCTCGACCCTATGCGCAACCCCGCCTTCGACTTCTGCGAGGCGGAGTATTACATGGCATATAAGGATGGCAAACCCGCAGGCCGCATCGCCGGCATCATCAATCATCAGGTCAACGAATCGGAAGGCCATAAGGCAGCCCGCTTCGGATTTATCGACTTTATCGATGATGAGGAGGTGTCGGAAGCACTCCTCAATGCCGTGGAGCAGTGGGCGCGTAAGAAGGGGATGGAGAAGGTGATCGGCCCGCTATCCTTCACCGACCTCGATAAGGAGGGATGCCTCATCGAGGGCTTCGACCGCCTCTCGACTATGGCCACCATTTATAATTACCCCTACTATCAGCGCCATATCGAACGCCTCGGATATGAGAAGGAATCGGACTGGGTGGAGTTTCTCCTCCCCGTGCCCGACGCCATCCCCGAAAAGCATCTGCGCATCGCAGAGATAGTGAAGAAGAAATTCGGTGTGCGCGTACTCAAATATTCTTCGCGCAAGAAACTCAAGAAGGACTACGGCCGTAAACTCTTCCATCTTATCAATGATGCCTATAAGGATCTATATCAGTTCTCGCGTCTCTCAGAGCGCCAGATCGATAAGTATATAGATGATTACCTCAACCTGCTCGACCTCGACCTGGTGACTCTCATCGTGGACTCCGATGATGAACTCGTGGGTGTGGGCATCTCGATGCCCTCCATGAGCCGCGCCCTGCAGAAGTCAAAGGGTAAATTCCTCCCCTTCGGATGGGTGCATCTGCTCAAGGGACTCAAGGGGAAGAACGATCGTGTTGACCTCCTGCTCGTGGGCGTGCGCCCGGAATATCAGGCCAAGGGTGTCAACGCCCTCCTCTTCACCGACCTCATCCCCCAATATCAGAAGAAAGGGTATAAATATGCGGAGTCAAACCCGGAGATGGAAACCAATTCCAAGGTGCAGAACCAATGGGAGGCATTCAATCCCGAGCAGCATAAGAGACGCCGCTCTTTCGTGAAGAAACTTAAATAAACCGCTCTGACTCAAGACGGCGCGGATAAAAAAAGAAAGTGTAGATTTGAAAGAAACCGCCAATCTAAAAGAAGGTGCAGATTTGAAAGAAGGTGCAGAAAAAATAATGCCTTACGGCACCCGGGGAGAGTCGAAAGGGGGCGAGGTGGAGCGCATGTTTGATTCCATCGCTCCCGCCTACGACCTGATGAATAATATCATGAGCCTCGGGCAGCACATACGCTGGCGCAATAAGGCTCTCGATATGGCAGGGAAGTTGCTCGCCACGACCCCGGAGAAAATTCTCGACATCGCCACCGGCACGGGTGAAGTGACATTCGCTCTCCATCAGCGCTATCCGCACGCCTCGATCGAGGGGATAGACCTCTCGGAGGGGATGCTCGAAATTGCCCGGCGCAAACTCGATGCGATGGATTCCGCGGCGCGAGAGTTGCTGCACTTCGAACGCGGCGATTCGCTGCGTATGGATTTCCCGGACAATGCGTTCGATCTCATCACCGTGGCTTACGGCGTGCGTAATTTCGAGAATCTGCGCCGTGGCTACGCCGAGATGCTGAGAGTGTTGCGTCCCGGCGGAGTGGTATGCGTAATCGAACTCTCCCAGCCCACAGCCGCAATCCCCTTGGCAGGCTACCGCATCTATACCCGCGGACTCATACCCCTGGCGGGACGCATCGTCAGCGGCGACCCGCGCGCATATTCCTATCTGCACGAAAGCATTGAGGCCGCTCCGCAGCGCGATGCCATGACCGACATCATGACGCAGGCAGGATTCAACTCCGCACGCTGGAAATCCCTTTTCCCCGGAGCAGTGACCATCTACACCGCTTCTAAATCATAACCTATGAATCGTAAGGATTTTGAAATAATGGCTCCCGTAGGCAGTTTTGAGTCGCTCAGCGCTGCCATCAATGCCGGAGCCGACGCCATATATTTCGGTATCGAGGGACTCAACATGCGCTCGCGGTCGAGTTCCAATTTCACCATCGATGATATGCGCCACATAGTGGAGCGTTGCTCAGAGGCAGGAGTAAAGACTTATCTCACGGTCAATACCATAGTGTATGATACCGATATGGATAAGATGCACTCCATAGTGGATGCCGCCAAAGAAGCAGGCATATCGGCAATCATAGCCTCAGACATCGCCGTGATTCTCTATGCCCGAAGCATCGGGCAGGAGGTGCATATCTCCACTCAGGTAAATATCACCAATATCGAGGCTGTGAAATTCTATTCGCAATATGCCGATGTGATGGTCCTCGCCCGCGAACTCAATATGGAGCAGGTCAAGGAGATTCATGACGCAATCATCCGCGAGGGACTCACCGGACCCGGCGGCAAACCGCTGCGCCTGGAAATGTTCTGCCACGGCGCGCTCTGCATGGCAGTGAGCGGAAAGTGCTATATGAGTCTGCATCAGATGAACTCATCTGCCAACCGCGGCGCTTGCAATCAGATCTGCCGCCGATCATATCTGGTGACCGATCGCGAGACGGGCGAGGAACTTGCCATCGAGAATCAATACATCATGTCGCCCAAAGACCTGAAGACAATTCACTTCCTCAATAAGATGGTGGATGCCGGAGTCAGGGTATTCAAGATCGAGGGGCGCGCACGCGGGCCGGAATATGTGGCAGAGACCGTACGCTGCTATTCCGAAGCACTGGAAACCCTATGCGACGGCACCTTCAGCGATGAACTCATAGCCGGATGGGAGGCACGCCTCGCCAAGGTGTTCAACCGCGGATTCTGGGACGGCTACTATATGGGGCAGCGTCTGGGCGAATGGAGCAGTAAATACGGCTCGTCGGCTACCCGCGTAAAGCAATATATCGCCAAGGTGAACCGCTACTTCCCGAAATTAGGCGTGGGCGAATTCACCATGCTCAGCGGCGAACTCCATCCGGGCGATGAGGTAATCATCACAGGACCCACCACCGGAGCCCTCATATTCAAGGCAGAGGAATTGCGACTCGAATATGATCCCGTGCCGGTAGTGAAGAAGGGCGATGTATTCGCAATGCCTGTGCCCGAAAAGATCCGGCTCTCCGACCGCCTCTATCTCTGGAAAAATCTCGAAAAATAATAGAGTGAATGTGTGGAGAAGTGGTTAAGTGGAGGAGTCTGACATATAAAATTCAATTGATTCAATACTCATCACACCCCATCAACTCAACAACTCAACAACTCAACAACTCATAAACTCATAAACAAAAAATATATCCGTGGCTTTAAAATGTGGAATAGTAGGTCTGCCCAACGTGGGCAAATCGACCTTGTTTAACTGCCTCAGCAACGCTAAGGCTCAGTCTGCCAATTTCCCCTTCTGCACCATCGAACCCAATGTGGGGGTCATCACGGTGCCCGACGACCGCCTCACCAAACTCGTCGAGATGTGCAACCCTAAGTCTACCGTGCCCGCCACTGTGGAAATCGTTGACATCGCCGGCCTGGTGAAGGGTGCCTCCAAGGGTGAGGGTCTCGGCAATAAGTTCCTTGCCAATATCCGCGAGACTGACGCAATACTCCACGTGCTGCGTTGCTTCGACGATGATAACATCACGCACGTAGACACCACCGTAGACCCCGTCCGCGATATGGAAATCATCAACTTCGAACTCCAGATCAAAGACCTCGAAACGATCGACAATCGTCTGGCCAAGACCGAGAAGGCAGCCAAGACCGGCGGCGACAAGACCGCTAAGATGCAGGTGGAGGTGCTCAAGGCTTATAAGGAGGCTCTCGAACAGGGTAAACCCGCTCGCAGCGTCTCATTCGAGACCAAGGATGAGGAGAAATATGCCCGCGAACTCTTCCTGCTCACCAACAAACCGGTGCTCTACGTCTGCAACGTAGATGACGCATCCGCCGTAGACGGCAACGACTATGTGGAGCGTGTGCGCAAGGCAATCGAGGGGAGCGACTCGGACCTCATGATCGTGGCGGCAAAAACCGAAAGCGAAATCGCCGAACTCGACACATGGGAAGAACGCCAGGAATTTCTCGAAGAGATCGGGCTGAAGGAATCGGGTGTGAGCCGTCTGATCCGCGCGGCGTATAGACTGCTCGACCTCCAGACTTACTTCACCGCCGGCCCCGACGAAGTGCGTGCCTGGACCTTCATGCGAGGCACGAAAGCCCCTCAGGCCGCCGGCATCATCCACACAGACTTCGAGAAAGGCTTCATCCGCGCCGAAGTAATCAAATACGACGACTTCGTCAACCTTGGTTCGGAGACTGCCGTCAAAGAAGCCGGCAAGATGGCAGTAGAAGGCAAAGAATACGTTGTCAACGACGGCGACATCATGCACTTCCGCTTCAACGTCTGAGATATACCGGGAGTAATGGGAAATTTGAGAGTGGTGGGATTGCTCCAATAACTCCAATAACTCCAATAACTCCAATAACTCCAATAACTCCAATAAC
>CAMWSV010000124.1 GCA_947177015.1 uncultured Porphyromonadaceae bacterium | reverse complement strand
TTCACGCAAGAAATCTACTGCATCTGAAGCAGAGGCGACCGCAGCCGAAACTCCCGCAGCCGAGTAATCCCCACCATAGGATTCCAGATAAAAAGATGCTGTGTCGTAAACCTTAATTACGACACAGCATCTTTTTATTTTATATGAAGAAATGTTTTGAATTATTGGATTATTGGTCGGAGAAGGTGAGGGAGTTGAAACTGGATGATGTGATGGTGTATTGCGCCAAGCGGTTGATTGCGAGGTCGGCATCGTGGAAGTCGATGATGTGGAGTTGGGGATGGTCAGAATAGATGGTTCTGAGTGAGGTGGGAGTGGGGACTTCGATGGTGGCGATATCGTAGTTATTTTCTGCGATGTTGAAGAATTGGTCTTTTTTGAGTTCCGCTCTGAGTGCGGTCATGGGGAAGGAGATGTTGAGAGTGTCGGCTTGCAGGTCGAATTCCATATTTCCTTGCCAACTTTTGTCGAAGATGAGGCGCGGCTCAGCGATATTTTCCACTTGTCTGATAGTGATGGTTGGAGTCATACGGTCGGCGGCATAGTATTCGCCTCCCAAATAGCCGATTTCGAGTCTTGAGAAGTTTTTGACGGGTATTGTATCGTTTGCGTTTGCCTTGGAGAGAATGAGGTCAGGATCGCAGTTTTCGACTGGCGTCTTGCTCATTATGAATGTGGGGGAGAAGAAGGCGAGAATTACGGCTGCGACTCCGGTAGATATGAGTATTTTTGAGGAATTTTTCATATTAAGGAAATTTTTAGTTTGGATTTTGGGAGAGATAGGATTCGTATTGGGATTTGAGGACGTCCGGGGAGACACCGAGGAGTTCGAGTTGGCGGAAGAATTCATTGATTTCGTTGCCAAGGAATTCGTCACGTCTGGTGCGGAGCACGATGTCGCGGGCATCGTCTGAGAGGAAATAACCGATACCGCGTTTGTTGTAGATGATATTTTGCGAGGATAGATGATCGTAGGCACGCATCATTGTGTTGGGGTTGACCTGCACTGTGGCGGCGTATTCGCGAACGGAGGGTAGGCGTTGCCCGGCACAGAGACTACCCGAAAGTATTTCATCGCAAATTCTATCTACAATCTGGAGGTAGATTGCTTTGCTGTTTTCTTTAAACATGATTGAAAATATAATTGGTAAGGGATAAATAAGAGGGGTAATTACCAACCGGTTACGATTTCAGATTCTTTCAGTCTCATGTATGAAATATAATAGAGATAGAGGGAGATTAAGATAGTAGAGCCGGCATACACTAAAGTGGTGGATGTCTCTGAGATTGAAGGGTCAAATATAGTTTGCACGTAATGTCCGCTAATGAAGACGTTATAGCCTAAGTAGGCGGCGATAATAAGCAAAAGACCGATTACAGAGAGAGAGAATATGGTCTTGATGAATGCAAGACGGGTAAAGAGACTGCTTCCGAGGGTGAATATGGCATTGAGCAAAAGCAGATTGCAGTAGGTGCTTACAATCTCGAAAACCTTTTCAGGCCGGGAAGATACTTTAGTGGTGAGGGCGAGCACGTTGGAGAAGGGGATTACCTTGGCGTATGAGCCGTAATCAGTGAATACTTTCACCCAAACCACACGCATTATATCCGCAATATAGAAGCAGAATAGAGAAGTAGCAATCAGGATAGGGAGGTAGAAGCAGATCCAAGTGAGGAATTTCTCGATGTGTGAAGCGGGAATCTCAAGCAGAGAGGCGCGATCCTGACGGGAAGAGATTGCATTAAAGCATCGTGAACCGCCTACCATCATCAATACTGCAAGGATAAATGTCATAAGCGAACATTCAGAATGCCATATATAATCAGTGATGGTATCCGACTGATAATAGGCGTGTGCGGAGGTGTAGAAGTTGAAGATGAAGAAGAGGAAAGAAATAATGATAATTGATGCGGCAGAGAGAAGGAAGTTGCGGTAATTGGTGGCACTGAATAATTTGAAGTAAGCCGCAAACCGATTTGCCGCGAAGTGCGGAGAGAGTGAAAAGACGCTCTCGGAGCGTTGTTGCGTAATATCTATATTCATGGATATTGAGTTTATGAGTTTATGAGTTTATGAGTTTATGAGTTTATGAGTTGAGGAGTTGGGATATTTTGAATTTGCTCACTTACGGAGATTGAGGATTGAAGTTATCTTATCGGGATGGTTGACGGTTGCTTCAAAGAGGAGTTCAAGATTGATGTCAGTCTCGTCAGAGTCATCGTTAGGGAGCATTACATCGAATCCGCCGAGGGAGGGAAGAGCGGTGATGGCATTATCTGGTACTTGCGGAATATTTCTCATGAAGGAGAAGGCTTGCTGCAGATCGTAGACGTTCTCGTTGACCAGGAACTTGTTAAGATCCATAATCAGGATGCGGTCGAGTAATTGATCGAGGTCGCGTACCTGATGAGTGGAGATAAGGAAAAGTTTATCGTCAGAGGCATATCGAGCGACGAGTCGGCGGAAAGCCGCTTTGCCGGGGATGTCGAGTCCATTTGTGGGTTCATCCATCAGAAGCACAGGAGTGGTTGCCGCAAGGGCGAAACTGAGTACGATTTTTTTCTTCTGACCCATCGAAAGAGAATCGAGCCTATCCGGCATGAACATATTGAACTCCTTCAGAGCATCGTTGAGGATTTCAGTGTTGAAATCAGGATAGAAAGCCGAATATAACTTGACATATTCTTTGAGCGACATACGGGGGAGAACCGGTTCTTCCGGCACGAGGTATATCTGCGCCAGGATTGAAGGACGGCGTAATTTTGTGGGTATTCCGTCGAAGGTCACTGATCCTGATGAGGGATTCAGAAGTCCGGAGATCAGATATAGAAGAGTGGATTTACCGGCACCGTTTGGTCCGAGCATGCCGCAGACTCCGCCTGCGGGGAAATCAATCGATACATCATTGAGTACAAGCGGTTTGTGCTTGCCGTATCGAAACGAAAGATTCGAAATTGAGAGATTCATAATTATAATAATAGATAGAAAAAATTATAATAATAGATAGAAAATATTTTATAATAAATTGATAAATTAATCTGATGAAGTAATTTAATAGTGTATTAGTCGATTAATACACTGCAAAGATAATACAAAGATTTGAGACTGCAAATAAAACTTATAAAAAATTAAGAGATTGTAGTAAGGGGAGTGACAAGGAGCGGATTTTACTGAGTATTATAATTGGTGATTCTATGGCGATAGAAATATCTTTAGGAGAGGCGAACAAAAAGCAGGTAAGTAGTGTTAGAAATATAAAGGATGTGAAAATAAAGGATGGTTTAAAATCATGAGACGCCGGATGAAACGCATAATGGTCTTATGATTAAAAAGACCATTAGGAGAGAAAGTAATTGAGGTTTAAGTGATTATTTTCCGATAGTTAGATTGACATTCTCCAATTATAAACTTAATCAATAAAAAATTTAGTATTATGAACACACAGAATCTTCAGGAAGAGAAATTATATCTTGTCAGTTTTGGTAATTCCGATCAGTATATCCTTCGCGATACAAACTCCGGTGAAAAATCGAGTCTGATGCGGATAGAGACAGAACTTAACTCGTTTTTACGTAATAAATTTCCCGATGAGACTTTCGCTTATTTCACCACACCAAAGGTAGAAGATCTCGGCGAAGTGGCTGCGGAGCAGTATTCATCTTATCGTAAACTTGATGCCGCGGCAATCGAAGAGATTAAGAAAGTGCTTGTAAGGGAAGTGCGCGATATGGAATCAAACGATTCATTGAATTCGGATGCACCCTACGCAAACGTGAATCCCGCAGCGGCAGACATCCCCCATATCCTTGGTTGATAAGTGGGAGATGAATGGTGATTTAAGAGAAATTGCCATGTAATCTTAAAATGTAAGTAGTTTAGATATAAGGTATTATAAAAGTTATTGACAGGTTGTCGAAAACTGTCAATAACTTTTTTTTGTGTTAATATCATTTCGGGAGGCAGCCATTATATTTGCGGATAGGCGCAGATAGATTCCGCCCCCTAAGGCGGCAAGTGGCTCGGGAAGGGTGATTTTCATAATCGAGAACTGAGGGTGATTATTTTCCGGCGCGTTGAGAGGAAGTATTCTCTTGAAAATATGGGAGAGATGGATTAAAGGATTAAAGGATTGGTGCGAACAGGCGCACGAGGCTTTCGAGTATGCGCTGGGGGAAGGGACGCTTGTTCCAGACTGAACAGTTGATTTTGTCGCAATTCTTTAGGTCGGCGAAAAAGATGTCGCGCATGCGAGCATTAACTTCGTGATCGTAGATGAGGAGGTTTGCTTCGAAGTTATTTTCAAACGAGCGGAAATCGAAATTGGTGGATCCGGCAGTAGAAAAGTCATCGTCGATGGTCATTGCTTTGGCGTGCAACATTCCGGGTCGGTAGCGATATACCTTGATACCCGCCTTCAGGCAGCGCGATACGTAACTATAGGAAGCCAACTGCAGCAGGATGGAATCGCACTTTGCAGGAATCATGATGCGTACATCGACGTTAGACAGCGCGGCTGCCTCCAGGGCATTGAGCAAATTGTCTGTGGGGAGGAAATATGGTGTCTGTATATATATGGAGCGCCTGGCAGATGAAATGGCTTTCAAGAAACAGAGAGAAAGATTATTCCAACTGTCAATGGGACCCGACGTGACGAGTTGCATACCGCACTCATTGTGTATCTCGCGGGAAGGGATATACTGCGTATTGATAGAGTAATCCGGCGACTTGAGGAAATACCAGTCGACGGCGAAACTATAGAGGAGGGGTTGCACGATCTGTCCTTCGAGGCGGAAATGAGTATCACGCCAAGCCGAGCCGTCTTTCATACCATCGACGTATCTGCGGGCGATATTCATGCCGCCTATGTAGGCGATTGAATTATCGATAATGACAATCTTGCGGTGATTACGCCAGTTGATGCGGTTGGCGAGTTGGGGGAAAGTAACTCGGAAGAAAGGATGAATATCCACGCCACCCTGCTTCATCTTCTTGAAGAAAGAATTTGACGCCGAGAAACTACCCACGTGGTCATAGAGCACCTTGACGCTGACCCCTTCCTGCGCTTTTGCGATAAGGATGTCGGCGATTTCCATGCCGAGGGAATCGTCGGAGAATATATAGTATTGGATATATATCTGGCGGCGTGCCCTTTTGAGATCATCGATGAAAGAACGAAATTTTTCGCGGCCGGTGGTGAAAATTTCAATCCTATTGTTGACGCATAAAGGGGAGTGGGTGAGGGAATAAGCGAGTTTGATGAGTTGCTTTGCGGCATCCGTGATGGGCAGGCGTGCCAGATTGGCGGATTTAGGATTGGAATTGTGGAGAAGTTTGCGTTTATTGTGGCGTGAAATCAACTGATGACCGCGCAGACTCCTGCCGAAAAAGAGATAGAAGATGAGTCCTACGCCCGGGAGCGCCACCAGCGCAATAATCCAAGCCAGAGAGCGGATAGGATTCCTGTTTTCGGAAAGCACTACAATAACGCAACTTATAACGATCACAAAATAGACAATAATACCTATCATAGTGATCCAATCGGATGATACGATGATATTAGCAATCATATAAAATATTCCCGGAGTATGAGCCGCGCGGGGAATCGCTTCAGCCAACCTTATAAAAAAATATGAGATAATTTCTCAATCATCTCATACTCAAGGCTTAACTAAATAAATTCTTACGCGCTAGGTTCATAGACTTTTTAATACTGCAAAGGTAATAAAAACTAAGCGTAGAAAGAATTATATTTATGTTAAAATAAGTTAAATTTTTGATTTTAGATACTCCTTGGCGGTAAAGGCGAGTTCATCATACCACTCCTTGCCGAATCGGCGTGTGAGGGGTTCGCGGAGGAATTCGTAGGCGCGTATGCCTTTAGCGCGTCCCATCACTTCGGCGCCCTTGCAGATTTTCCAACGGTGATAGTTGACGGCTGTGAAGGAATCATACTCCTTAAGTCTCACCGGATAGAGTGCGCAACTAATGGGTTTGAAGAAATCGTGGTGTCCTTCACGGCGAGCCTTTTCGAGCGCGCAGAGACATTTGCCATCTTCGGAGAAAGTAGTGAAGATGCAGTTGGCGCCATCTACGAGTTGGGTGACGAGATCTCCTTCGGAATCGATATAAGATATGCCCTCTTGCTGCGCTACTTTGGCGGCTTTTTCGGAGAGATAGGGGAGAATTTCGGGAAGGAGTTCCTGAAGCCGACGGTTTTCTTCCTCCAAGAGGGGGGCACCGGCATCGCCTTCGATGCAGCACTCGCCGAGGCAATCATCGAGATTGCAATGGAAGAAACGTTCGATTAAATCGAGAGAGACTATGGTGTTATCGCCGATCTGAAGCATAGTTTATTTGATTTTAGATAATGATATGAGAATTTTCCCGGCTTTCTCCGGGATCCTATAAAAAAGAGAGAGCATTGCGGGAGGAGAGGGCTCAGTGAGGGGGGGGGAGCCAAAAGCGATCCTTTTGAACGGGACTGATTC
>CAMWSV010000123.1 GCA_947177015.1 uncultured Porphyromonadaceae bacterium | reverse complement strand
AATTCCAATAGTTCCAATAATTCCAATAACTCCAATAACTCCAATAAATCCAATAATTCCAATAATTCCAATAGTTCCAATAATTCCAATAATCCCAATAATTCCAATAGTTCCAATAATTACAATAATTCCAATTACTTCACTTAGAAAAGTGATAAAAAATTTCGCAATACTGAAAATAATAATTATTTTTGCAAATATTCATAAAAATTAATTTATCATTATTTCTACCTACATGAAGAAAATTTTACTTTCTACGCTTGTGATGGGTGCTTTCACCCTGACTATGAGCGCGCAGACCGGCTCACTCGCCGATCCGCTGACAGTGGCTCAGTTTCTCGAACAGGGCACTCCCGACGCAGCCGTTGCCAACACATACGTGCAGGGCTATATCGTAGGATACGTCGACGGCAGCAAACTCGCGGAGGGTGCGAAATTCGACCTCAGCGGTATTCAGACCACCAACAACACCAACCTCCTGCTGGCAGGTTCAAGTTCGGAGACGAACACTGAAATGTGTATTCCGGTGCAACTCGTCCCAGGCGAAATCCGCAACACCCTCAACCTCGCCGCACACCCCGAGAATTTCCACCACGAAATCATCCTCTGCGGCAGCCATGAGAAGTTTTTCGGTACCAATGGCCTGAAAGCCGTAACATCCTACCAGTGGGTAGGCGAGGCTCCGGAGGCTCCCGTAGTGACTCCTCCTACGGAGGCTGAAGTGGGTTCAAAGACCAACCCCCTCACAGTGACTCAGTATCTCGCACTCGGCATCCCCGCCTCACCGGTAGCCAACACTTGGCTGACAGGCTACATCGTAGGTTCAGTAACTGATAAGAGCCTCGACACTGCCGAGATGGGTGCTTCTTCAGCATCTTCCGCCACCAACATCCTGATCGCCGCTACTGCCAACCCCGCTTCAGTGAGCGAGTGCATCCCCGTGCAACTCCCCCAAGGCGATGTCCGCGCCGCTCTCAACCTTAAAGATAATGCGGGCAACGTGGGCAAGACTGTAGTGCTCTGCGGCACTCGCGACGCTTACTTCGGTGTACTCGGCATGAAGAGTGTTACTGAATACACTCTCGACGGCTCCACAGTGACTCCCGTACTTCCCGACGGCACATTCTACAAGGGTCTCTCATCAAACGCTGACGACTGGACTCTCGACGAAGGTACATTCGACAAAGCCCTCACTTACGTATGGTCATGGGATAATAAGTATAGTTATCTGAAGGCTTCTGCTTTCGTTAAGCAGTGCTTCGCAGCCGACGTATACGCTATCTCACCCGTAATCGACCTCACCAACGCCAAGACTGCCAACCTGAAACTTTCTCAGGCTGTCAACAAAGGTAATGGTGTAGAAGGCCTCTCAATCGACGTTCGCGAAGGCAACGGCGCATGGCAGACTCTCACAGTAGAGGGCTGGCCCGACGGCAACAGCTGGACTTTCGTAGAGAGTTCAGCCAACCTCGACGCATACGCAGGCAAGAAAATTCAGATCGGCTTCCACTACACTTCTACTTCTTCCGTATCCAGCAATTGGGAGATCAAGGATCTCACAGTAGCAGGCGAATCTACTGCCGATGGCGTAGAGACTATCGCAGCCGACGCAGCCGTATACGCTGTAAACGGCAACATCGTTGCTCCCGCCGGCGCACGCGTATTCAACCTTCAGGGTGTTGAGACCGGCACACAGTCACTCCCCGCAGGCATCTACGTAGTGGTAGTTGCTGACAAGGCAGTGAAGGTACTCGTTAAGTAATCCCACTTCCATTCCATAAAAAAAATCCATATACCGCCCGGGCGGTGTATGGATTTTTTTATGCGGATGAGGATGAGGAGGGTAGATAGAGTTGTCAAAAACTTGTCGAAAAGTTGTCGAAATCGTGTTAACAACACATATAAAACCTGTCAAAAAGACTGTAAATAAACTACTTATAAGTTATGTGCCATTTTTTTGGATTTCTCGAAAAATTTTACGTCATCCTATTTTTACCTCCGGATATTTTGAGGCTGGCAATAATGCGGTCAGTTATTGCCGGGACTTTGAACAGGGAAAGGCGTTTTTTCGACATGAAAACACCCCCTGACTCGTAAAAATTTATTAACTTTGCCATCCGTTTATGAATGTCAATAACTATCGTATCTTGATGAAAATGAGATATAGGGATTGTCAACAAAATGTAAATAAACCGAAGTCTGACACCAATAACTCATATATGCAAATTTTAGGGAGGAAAGTTATTGATAGTTATTGACAGGAATTGTAGTTATTGTTATATTTAATTGATTAAAAATTTTTGAATTTAAAATTCTAACCTAAATAAAAATAATAAACATGGTCGAGGAAAATGTCAACAAAATGAGTGTTGAAGAACTCAAGCGGGAGATACTTCGGCTCAAGGAGGAGAAGAACGCTCTCATCATGGCGCATTATTATCAGCGCGATGAGATACAGGAGATCGCGGATTTCATAGGCGACTCACTCGCCCTGGCACGAAAGGCTGCCGAGACAGATGCGGAGATGATCGTGATGTGCGGAGTGCATTTCATGGGGGAGACAGCCAAGATATTGTGTCCGGATAAAAAGGTGGTGATTCCTGATGCTAAGGCAGGATGTTCGCTCGCCGACAGTTGCGACCCCGAGGAGTTCGCGCGCTTCGTCGAGGCGCATCCTGACCATACGGTGGTGAGTTACGTAAACACCTCGGCGGCTGTAAAAGCCCACACCGATATAGTGGTCACTTCAGGCAATGCGCGCAAGGTGATCGATTCTCTGCCGGAGGATGAGAAAATCATCTTCGGCCCCGATAAGAATTTAGGTGAATATATAAACAGCGTCACCGGGCGCAAGATGCTCCTTTGGGATGGCGCATGCCATGTGCATGAGCGCTTCTCGCTCGACCGCATCTTGGCCATGAAGAAGGAGCATCCGGGCGCCAGGATACTGGTGCATCCCGAGTGTAAGCGCCCCCTGCAACTGATAGCCGACAAGGTGGGCTCTACAGCCGCTCTGCTGGAATTTGCCTCCAAGGATGATGCCCGGGAGTATATCGTGGTCACTGAGAGCGGAATCCTCTTCGAGATGCGCAAGAAGTGTCCGGAGAAGGTGTTTCTCGCCGCCCCGGCTGAGGATGCCGAGTGCCAGTGCAATATGTGTGACTATATGAAGATGAATACCCTTGAGAAGGTCTATGACGCACTTCTCAACGAGACTAATGAGATCCGGGTCGATGCCGATCTTGCGGCGCGTGCCCTGCGTCCTATCGAGCGGATGCTCTCGCTGAGTTGATGGGTTGATGAGTGGATGGGTTATAGGTATCTTTCATCAGTATCTCTCATCATTTAATCCTAAACTTACTAACGGATCGTGAGGTAGACTTACGAGTGTGAAATTAGAGATAATGCACGATAAGAAGAATATAATCGAACTGACCCGGATATCGCTTGCAGACTATCGGCAGATGGAGAAACTGCCGTTTCGTCTGCTGGCGGATAATGTGCGTTCGGGTCAGAACATAGGGGCGATGCTGCGCACCTCCGATGCCTTGAAGGTAAAGGAGGTGATCATGGCGGGCATCACGCCGGTGCCTCCGGGCAATGAGATTTCAAAGACGGCGTTGGGCGCCGAGGATAGCGTCAGTTGGCGCTATGTGGAGGATGCGCTGGAGGAGGTGGAGCGTCTCAAGGCAGAGGGGGTAAAGGTCTATGCCTTGGAGCAGGCTCACGGCTCAGTGGCGCTGCAGTCGCTCCCTGCAGTGGCTGAAGCCGGAGAGGATGCCGTGATAGTGGTAGGGAATGAGGTGAACGGGGTAGACCAGCGTATCGTAGACCTTGCCGACGTAATCCTTGAGATTCCGATGGAGGGGATAAAACATTCGCTCAATGTGAGTGTCTCCGCCGGGATGGTGCTCTGGGAATTCTATAAGTTATATCTCTGAATACAGAAGGGGGATGCAAAAGGGGGGAGGCAAAAGCGATGCTTTTGAACTGAACGGCTTCGCGCTTTTGGAATGGCTGAACGGCTTCGCGCTTTTGAGATGGCTGAACTACTCTTGCTTTTGAATGATTAAAGAGGAAAAATAGAAAAGCCCGAAGAGAAATTCTGACTGAGTCAGTTTCTCTTCGGGCTTTTCTATTTTTTTATTTATGAGGAGGATTTTTTGGGGGAGATGAGGAGGATTTTTTGGGGGAAATGAGGAGGATTGAGGATCGAGTAGGGGCGTTATTCGGATTTCACGAGGCGGAGGGCATTGATGCGGGCGTGGTTGCGCGCGATGTTCATGTTCTCGTTTTCGGGACGGAAATCGAGTTTGATTTCATGGTGGCCGGGCGTGAGATGAGTGGCTACGGAATTGGTCCAGCCGTAGTCGTCCCAGTTCCCTTTGCCACGATGGGGCATCACTACGATTCCGATACGGTTATTGTCTACACTCAGGGTGCGGATAGCGCATTTATTCTCAGTGTTGACGGGTCCATTGCCGTTGGCATACCGCAGACTGATGTGATAGTCACCCTCCTCATCCACATCGACGGGGATAGTGAGGATATCGGCTTTGTTGTTTTCCTTGAAGGGGAAATCCACGAGAATTTCGTGGCGGGTGGAACGGGGTTCGGACGCGAAACTCTCCACACCTTCCGTGCTGACACCTATCACCTGATACTCGCCGGGGACGGAGGCGTCGAAAGTGGTGGCTTTTGTTTCTGCAATCTTTTTGCCATCCTTGATGATAATGTAGTGCCCTATATATTCTATGGGATTCCAGGTGAGGGTAGTGCCTTCGAGCCAGGCTATGGGGGTGATAGGAGTGCTCATCTGCGGGGCGTGATTGATGCCTGCGGGAGCGATTTCATTATCAGCCATCACGATCTCTACGTTCATAACCCCCTTCGCCTTCTTGGCGGCGATGAAGGGTGATTGCGCATTGCCGTTGACTTTAAATGATTTGATCTTATCGCCATAGCCCGAGATGCTGATATTGAGTATAGCATCGCGATATTTGAAATTATCGAGGCGGCGGGGCTGATTGAGTGCTTTTGGCACGAAGGGGTGGAATGTCAGTCCGTCTTTCTGAAAATCTATTCCGAAGAGAATCTTGTGAGTGAGGGCGAGATTACCGCTCAGGCACCACAGCATATTCGAAGAATTGAGTTCGGTGGCTATGTCGCCGTTTTCGAGATTGAAATTCTCCTTATTGGTGGCGAAGAGGGCGGCGGGACGGAACACACTTCCGATAGCCTCCATGACACCCTGCTCATTGCCGGCCTTAGCGTTTGCCAATCCCCACCAGGCGCCGACCCACGGCCAGAGCGATTTATTATGGTAAGCCGGCATGTCGGGGATGGAGGGATAGAAGGTTGCCACACCGAAGGGTGTGGTGGGATTTGACTCGGTGATGATGCGTGCGCGCTGCGGATCAGCCACATCCCACATAATGGCGAGCGACTCGCCGAGAGTCTCCGCGCGCGGGTTGGTGATGAGATTGTCGCGTCCGTAGAGATACATGGCATAATACCCCTTATCATCCATCCAGAGGTGAGAATTGATGGCATCGGCAATCTTTTCTGACTGCGCGAAAGCATCTTTTGCCACATCCTTGTGTCCGAGTATAGTGGCTATCTCGCCCAATACTTTCCAAGCCTCGGCGTGCACTACGGAGGTGGAGAGTGTTTCGGTATTGTATATATCGGCGGTCTGCATCCAGCGGGGGTGGCTCTGTTCGCGCCAGTCGATGAAGGAGGTTTCGCCACGCACGAGTCCGGAGGGGTTATCGTAGAATGCGGTGCGGTCGGTCTCAAGCGAGCGTTTGATTATGGGATAGATGTATTCGAGCCATTGGCGGTCGCCGGTGACTTTATATACTTCCCAGGCGGCGATGGTCCAGATTTCGCGGTCGGTAGATATGGGCCATGCGCCGCCCGAACCGGTGTCCTGGATGATGCGTCCGAGGCTATCCACCTTCTTCATCAGCGATATGCGCGAAGCCTCCGGCTGGAGATACGCCATGGATAGGAGTATGGAATAGGAGACGTCGCGGGTCCAGACGCCTGCCCACTCCTTACCGGTGCGGAGGGTAGTGTCGGGCTCCACGGCATTCACCATTTCGTCGAGGCCCATATTGTAGATAGCCTCATGCAGGCGGTTGGGGGTGGAGAGACGCGGATAGGGGGTGAGATCATTTTTGCGATGCCACTCCTTATCGATTCCCATGAAATAGCCGGGCTGGGCGGCGTATGTGGAGATGATGGTCTCGGCATCGGGAGCGGTGGCGAAGAACTCACCCTGCGAGATAGTGTCGCCATGCCAGGTATACGCCGCGGTGCTGACGATGACGTCGCTCTGGGGAGCAGCCGCTGCCGCAGTCAGTGGTAACGCAGCCAATCCCGGGAGAAGACAATAAAAAAGTTTATTCATATATCGGATTGTTATTATATTGATATCTTATTTTCAAGGGTGGAGAAGGCGCCGCATGGCGGCGGAGGCATCGGTGATGCCTGCCCTGGCGGCTTTGTCGAGCCAGAAATGGGCTAAGTGGGGGGAGG
>CAMWSV010000122.1 GCA_947177015.1 uncultured Porphyromonadaceae bacterium | reverse complement strand
GAGGAGTTAGGAGGAGAGGAGGAGTTAGGAGGAGAGGAGGAGTTAGGAGGAGAGGGAGGAATTAGAGGGAGAGGGAGGAATTAGAGGGAGAGGGAGGAATTAGAGGGAGAGGGAGGAAGCGAGGTTATAGTAGGAGTTGATTAGGGCGGCTCTTTCGGAGAGACGGTTAAAGAGCAGATCCGTTTCCTGATAGTATTCGGGGAGGGTGATCTGACCGAGTTCGAGACTTCGATTATAGAGGGAGAGGGTCTCTTCGATTAAAGAGGTATCAGTGGCGTCGATGGCTTCGCGGAGCACTTTCAGTCGGCGGAGCGTCGTAGCGATTTCAGTTTCGACACGTACCGTCTCTGTCTCCCGGAGCATCATGGCGGCAGCCTTGCGGGCACGTGCAGCCTTGCTCTCTTTTGAACCGGAGAAGAGAGAGAAATCGAGACCTACAAGGAACCCGTTGAGTGATTCACGACCATCGGTATTGCGACGATAGCCGAGGCTTATTTCGGGCAGCCAACTACTGCGAGCCATATCTATCTCGCGATCGGAATATTGTATTGCTGCTTGGGCAGCCTTAATTTCCGGCCGGGCGGCAATGTATGATGCGGCATCATCTGACAATGGATTAGCAGTAACCGAAGAATTCGGAACGGCAATCGAATCAAAAAGTGTATTTGCCAGCAGAGAGGGATCGTAATCGAGTCGGCTTATGTCGATAGAATTTCCACCATTAAGATTCAATAGAGTTGCTTCCGCCTCAGATGCGGCGATAGAATTCTGAAGTAATTCTCGCTTCAGGTCCTGAAGCGAGAGAGAAATGCGGTTGGTTTCGAGTAGTGTGGCGCTCCCTCTGTTAAACTTACGCTGATAGAGATCTGCGATGGTGTCGGTGACTGCTATTCTGCGCTGAAGAATCTCATTCTGTTTCTTCAGTCCGATATAGTCGATACATGCCTTTATGGCTTCGATACGGATCTGGCGTGCTTCAACATTCAGTTTTCCTTCAAGAACGGAACGTTGGGCATCTGCCATTTTGTTGCGGGTGGAATAGAGAGTAGGGAAATCGATCGACTGCCTTACTATTAATTCCGAAGATGCCAGCCCATGATAGCCGGATTGGAAGAAGGGGGAATACTCCACAGAAGTTTTGCCCGGAATATTTGAAGCCTTCAAAGCCAGTATCTCTGCTTCATTCTCGGCTGAAATCACTTTGAGTGAAGGATTATTGCGCGAGATTATATCCAATACGTCGGAAATTCTTTCCGGAGAAGGTGTTTCTGAAATATTCTGTGCAATGATATGTGAGGGAGAGGCAAGAGAGATAGCCATCACAACTCCACAGGCTATCCTCGAAGACAATCTGCCCGGAACCGGCGTGTGCCTCAGATGATTTAATATATTTTTCATTTGGAGAATGATTTATTAGTGTGAAAATAAGGATGGAAATTCAGGAAACTCCGTAATTACTTATTTTCGGATTTATCCCCCTTTAGGCGGAGATATATTATGGGAACAATATAGGCATTAAGAATAGTTGAGGTAATGAGTCCTCCGAGAATCACTACTGCCATAGGACTTTGAATCTCATTGCCGGGGAGATCGCCGCGGGCAGCCAGAGGAATTAGGGCCAAAGCGGACGTAAGAGCCGTCATAAGGATAGGGTTCATACGGTCGATTGACCCCTTGATTACACTTTCGCGCAGATCCATCCCTTCGGAGCGAAGTATATTGTATCGGGTTATGAGCAGCATACCGTTGCGGGTGGCGATACCGAAGAGGGATATGAAGCCGATGATCGCCGGAATTGATACCACGCCGCTGGTGAATCGAAGAATAAGCACTCCGCCGATAAGTGCAAAAGGAAGATTGAGCAGGATAACACCGCTCTCCTTGGCATTGCGGAATTGCATATAGAGGAGTAGATAGATCACGATTATGCTGAGTATGGAGGTGAGCATAAGGGTGCGACTTGCGGCTTCCTCACTTTCGAACTGACCGCCATATTCGATATGATATCCTTCGGGAAGATTGATCTTGTCATTAATACGATCACGGATGTCGTGCATCACACTGCCCAAGTCACGGCCCGAAGCATTGGCAGAAATCACAATCTTGCGTTTCACATTTTCACGGCTGATGGTGTTAGGACCTGAAGATGATACAATCTCAGCGATGTCGGAGAGGAGTACAGTGCCGGAGGGTGTCTCAACCGGCATATTGCGGAGGTCGTCTATAGACTGACGTGTGTTTTCGGCAGAGCGTACGGTGAGATTAAACACCTTATCACCCTCATAAACACGACTTACAGCCTCACCACCCATCATGACACTTACGAAATCATTAAATTCCGGGAGTGTCATTCCAACCTTCGAGAGGATATAGGGGCGTGGAGTAATTTTGATTTCCGGGCGTTCAATCTGTTGCTCCACATTGAGATCAGCGATGCCGTCAATGTCGCTGATGGCATCCTTAATCTGGTTTGCTGAGAGGAAAAGGGTGTTGAGGTCGTCGCCGAACAGTTTGATGGCAATTCCGGCGCGTGTCCCGCTCAGCATAGCATCAATACGGTGACTTATAGGTTGACCGATTTCAATATTCGCCCCTGTGATGGTGGAGAGTTTCTTACGGATTTCAGCAGTGACCTCACGATGACTTCTGTCCTTGAGTTCAAAGGGAGCCTCAATTTCAGAAACATTGACACCGAGGGCGTGTTCATCAAGTTCGGCGCGCCCTGTCTTACGAGCCACAGTCTTGATTTCAGGAACGCTCAAAATTAATTCTTCAGCGCGTCTGCCGATATTGTCTGATTCCTCCAGCGAGATGCCAGGCATTGAAGATACATTGATTGTATAGGAACCTTCATTAAAGGGGGGAAGGAAACTGCTGCCGAGAGAGAAGAATACACCGAGCGCTATTACAAAAAGGGCGACGGCAGAGATAATGACCGGTTTACGGTGGATAAGGGCACGGCGCAAGGTTTTGCCATACCAACGTTTAAGCCAAACGGTGATCTTCGACTCGCGTTCCATATCTTTAGCCACGGCTTTATGAGTAAGGAGATAAGAGCAAAGCACAGGTGTCAGCGTCAGTGCCACGATAGTGGATGCCAAGAGGGCAGTGATGAACGCCACTCCGAGGGGTATCAACATTCTCCCCTCCATACCCTGCAGGAAGAAGAGCGGTACGAAACTGACGATAATAATCAAAGTGGAGTTAAGAATCGGCAGGCGTACCTCGCGGGAGGCTTCAAATACAAGGTCGCGCGACTTCATTCGCTTATCGTCAGGCATAAGGCGATTCTCACGCAGGCGGCGCCATACATTCTCCACATCGACAATAGCATCATCCACCAGCGAACCGATAGCGATAGCCAGACCACCGAGCGACATTGTGTTGATAGTGAGACCCAGCCAATCGAGAACAAGCAATGCCACGATTAGGGATATAGGGATAGTGACAAGAGAGATGAGGGTGGTGCGTATATTGCCGAGGAAGAGGAAAAGAATTATTACCACGAATATACCCCCTTCGATAAGCGAAGTCTTGACATTATTGACCGAGGCATCGATAAAGTCAGACTGACGGAATACATCTGTAGATACGTGTACATCCGGAGGAAAGGTGGAAGCAACATCGGCGGTGACCTTTTCGAGTTGTTCGGTAAGAGAAATAGTTCCTACGTGGGGTTGCTTGGTGACGGTAAGGAGTACAGCCTCCCGACCCTTTTCGGAGGCGACACCGGTTTTGGGAGATTCAGCACCTACTACAATATCAGCGATATCAGCGAGAGTTACGGGCATTTCGCCCGACATTCCAACCTTTGCGGCACTGATGCGTTGGATAATTTCCTTACCTGCAACTCCACGGATGAGGTATTCATTGCCATATTCATAGATTACACCGCCGGCGACGTTACGCTGCATCTCGCGGGTGGATTCGAGCACATCGGCAAGTTTGATGCCATAGTGACGCATTCTGTCGGGGTGCAATTGAATCTGATACTCCTTCATGTCTCCGCCGATGACACTTACCTGAGCCACACCCTCAACGGCGAGCAGCCGCGGGCGCAGAGTCCACTCGGCAAGGGAACGCAACTCCTTGAGAGAGGTAGTGGTGGAGGTTGCAACCGGTGTTTTCCCAATAGAATCAGTATCAGCAGCCGGAGTCAGCGAAATGATGAGGACTTCACCGAGGATAGAAGATTGCGGACCCATGACCGGGGGTGCTACACCCGGCGGAAGACTTTCGGCTACGGAAGCCAGTCGTTCCGAAACTATCTGGCGTGCAAGATACACGTCGGTGTCCCAGTCGAACTCCACCCACACCACGGAGAAACCGGCGGTGGAAGAGGAGCGCACGCGGCGCACGCCGGATGCCCCGTTGAGGGCTGTTTCGACGGGGAATGTGACAAGGCGTTCAACCTCCTCGGCTGCCATGCCTCCCGCTTCAGTCATGACTGCCACGGTAGGCGCATTGAGATCGGGGAAAACGTCTACGTCAGCCTTATGAGCGGTATATAATCCTGCCGCGACGATAAAGAGGGATAGCCCGATTATCAGCAGTCGGTAGTTGAGCGAGAAGCGAATAATTCTGTCAAGCATAATATCTGTTGAATTAAATCAGATTTGATGTTAGGGATGCAGGTTGCGAATCGCATTTACGAGGAGTAGGTTTAATGTTCGTGAGTGTGGACTGGTATTGCGCCTGACATAGAAGCGAGTTTAACAGCCATAGCACCCTTTGTGACGACCTTATCACCTGCCTTGATTCCATCAAGGATTTCAAAGCGGTTGCCGTCGGTGGCGCCTCGGGAGATCCGGCGTTTGCGATAGCACTCCTCATCTTCCTGTAGATATACATAATATTCACCCTGTTCTTCGACGAGAGCGGATTTCGGGAGACAAATCACCCCTTGGCGCGGATTGCCGAGCAACCATACTTCGGCAAAACTTCCCGCCACAATTCCGGCGGCATTATCGAATTCGAAGATAATGGGGACGTAAGCCGAATTTTCGGAGGTAGAGCGTGAGTGTGATACCACTTTACCGTTGAGTTTGACGAGGGAAAATACGGATTCACTCTGGGGAAGTTTGAAATTGGCGGAAGCCACCTGATTAATCTGAGAGAAATTTCTTACCGGGAGATCAGCCTGCAGTCTCATGCGGCGTGTTGAGGAGATACTCATGAGAGGTGTGCCCACATCGACATAATCACCGGATTTGACGAATACCTGCATCACATATCCGGATTTAGGAGCGGAAACACTGCCGTTGCCACCGTTATTGAGCGCACTCACCGCGAGGCGGGCATTGTCGAGATTAGCCTTAGCCTGCTCGAATTCAGCGGCGGTGGTGAGTTTCTCTTTATACAACTGCTCAATACGATTGAACTCCTTAGTGGCTTTATCGAGTTCAATACGTGCTTTTTTTGAGAGATCACCTTCCGGAAGACTACTCTGTGATATAGAGAAGAGGGGTGTTCCGGCGTTAACGTTCATACCCACAGCCCAGGGTCGCGTCAGGGTGACGATTCCCGGCTGAGTCGCGGCCACCGTGGCCTCATCACCGGAAGAATTGAGGATTCTCCCGGCAGTAGGAATTACTTCGGAGAAGGAAGATGGAGCCACAGTCTGCACCACAACTCCGGCATCGCGTGCTTTAGCGGGTTCGAGTACTATTTCACCGGCAGCGTGAGCCTCATGTTCATGGTCGTGCTCTCCTTCGCTATGTTCATGAGATTCAGCGGCATGGTTGTGCTCTCCGTGTTCATGAGAATGTTCGTGATCGGCATGATCATGACCCTGACCACATGCCGCCATAAATACGCATAGTAAAATTGAGATTACTGAATGTTTATGCAGATAATACTTCATTTGTAGAAATTTTTCGAGAATTTAATTTTTGCAAAAATACAAAAAAAGAAACGCAACGGAGTTGCGTTTCTTTAAAATTTAATGAAATATGAGATAGTGCCTGACTAACGATACTTAATCCGGATTATTTAAGATGGTCAATATCAGCAGGTTTCTTTACAGAAATTTGTTGGGTATTTAATCCCATCATAGTCAATCTAAATTTATTATTTGATTTATATGCTAATTTAGATAATCCCACAGGGAGGTATAATCCGATCAGAATACATAGAATCCAATAAATAGGATAGCAACCGGGAAATTGGAATCTTGAATATAAAATTTTTACTACCATTTGCCCAAATATACCGGCAAGGAAAATTTGATACGTATAGTTGCGGAAACTTGAGAAAAGATTAGTAGTAAGAATCCTGTCGATCTTAATCGCTAACCCCCAGCATACGAATGCACCGGAAATAGCCGGAACAATAACAATATGAAGCATCCATGCCGGAATGTATACTAAAAAGGATATTCCTATAGCGGTCCAAGTTGAAATATAATGTTCGAGATGCAATTTGTTGATTACGATTCCGAGAAAGAAATATAAGAAATAGTGGGCGACGCGATATATGGAAAGAAATTCAGTGAGGTTCTCAGCGGGTATGGCAAACAATCCCAACGCCACTGCGAATGTCGATATTATTGTCCATTTATTCTTGGTCAGGAAAGGATAAATAGGATATAATAA
>CAMWSV010000121.1 GCA_947177015.1 uncultured Porphyromonadaceae bacterium | reverse complement strand
ACTACGGGGCTCTACACACCCGGGGAATATGCGCGAACTACAATTTGTCTCATTAAAATAAGGAACACCATATTACCTACACCTCAAGTCGGAAAAACCCGGGGAGGGACGGCACCGCACACCGCCCCTCCCTTTTTATAGTTCCGGCAGTACCAACACAAGCACCATTTCAGGCACTATTTTAAGGTTCAAAACTTCAATATCGAGCATTACCATCTTCAAAACCCTCAAAAACACCTCTTTCAACACCCTTAAAACACAATTTTTAATCACATTCAGCGTTTATATCAATAAAATTAACTACCTTTGCACTGTATAAGGTCATTCAAATGAATGAACAACTGATGAAAATCAATGGACAATAAAGATTTAGTGGTAATAAAGAGCCGAACACTTGTGTTAAAGAACAGAGAAATCTCTGACCAAGTAGTCTTAGTAGACCCTAATGGAGATGATGCGTATTTCAGTTTCGAAATAATCTATATTCCAGATGATACAGAAGGGAAAATACGTTTTACGCCATTAGATGACCGTCATGCTAAGATTGAAATAGATACAACACCCCTCGCTGTTACTGGTACGAAATCTCCAATTCGTATTGGTACATACGAGGGTAAGTATCCGTTGTTTTTTGAGGTCGTTGTGCAAGCGCAAACACCTCAAACTGAAAGTCACAATGTCATTGTGACTTTCTTAAGAGGAAAGGAGGAGTTTAATGACAGAGGAAAGGAGAGGTTAAATGGCGATACTAAATGACAAAACGATAGAAATTGATGCGGTTATTTCTATCACTAAAACTAATCTTATCAAAATCACAGAAGATAAGTTGGAACTTACCCTCCTCAAACATTTTAATCGATTAAAGAAAAGCAAAGAATGGTTAGCTGCTTTGTCATTTTCATTAACGATATTATTAGTATTACTTACTTCTGATTTTCAAGAAAAATGGGGAATACCAGGAGATGGCTGGCAGATGTTATTCCTATTAACTTTTATCGTGTCTATAGTTTACCTTGTTATTTCTATTGTAAACTGTATTAAGCATAATATCACAGTTGATACTATTATTGTAGCCATTAAGGCCCAAAGTGAAGACAATAATAGAATTAATATATCTGATGATAATAAAGATTAGAATTAAAACAGAAAATATTTCTGAAGCATTTAAATCCAACAATATACTTCGCCTCTCGGTCACCTGATCGGGAGGCGTTTTTTTGTACCTATACTTCAGCGCCACCAAAAGCGGGGCTCCAATCCGCCCTTCCGATTTCCACCACAAGGCATTTTACCGGTAAGCATTAACAAAATACAAATTATAATGTTATCCTGTTATGGAGTTGTAACTCTGTAGCAGAAACTAATTTCATTATGCAGGTAAGGGTAAACTTTAATAACGGTATCGGCGTTATATAAATGAAAAACATTCTATTAAATCTATTTAATACTATTGATTATGAAAACACTTTCCATCATTTTTTATATAATCGGCTCAATCTTGCTGATTGCTTCATGTTTTGTACAGAGTGTTGCTACTACCTGGTGGTTAGGTGGTTCGGCTGTATTGGCTCTCATCTGCGGATGCGTATGTCAATTTAATGCCAGTCGCCGCAATGAATTCCACCATCTCTAATACACACTCACAGTTCCGCTGATGTAATCCCCCAATTTCAATTCAAGCAAAGATATTATACAGAGAGAAATCTCAGACCCGTGAGTCTGAGATTTCTCTCTGTATAAGTTTATTCCTTTTTCTTCTCTTTATATTTTCTTCTCTTTATATTTCCTTCTCTTTATATTCCCTTTTTTATTCTTTTTATAAAGATTCTATCTCATGCAGTAGATGTGGTGCCTCAGCGAGTGTCTGCGGTTTCCCGATATCTATCAATTTTAAATCCTCAGCCTCATACCCATATATATTCCTCTCCCCTATCGCTGATAAGTAAAAGTCTATTATCGAGAATTTACCGCTTCGCCGCTGCCGCCTCATCTCTTCATGAACACTCTTAGGACTCATGACGTGGATTCCGCTGAATGCCAACTCACGATAGTAATCCCGCTCCGCCGGTATCGAAGGACGATATTCATCCGTAGCGAGATTATGCCATCCGCGGAGATTCATATCTTCATCCCATAGCAATCGGCGCGATGAATCCCTCTCGCTTACCAAAAGAGTGGCATCCGCACCTGAGGAAGCATGTTGCTTCATAAGTCCGGCAATATCGGCATTGGATAGAATATCTACGTTGTGGATAAGAAATGGCTCATCCGTCTCGCCCAACATTCCGAGTGCCTTCAGTATTCCACCTCCGGTATCAAGCAGTTGATCGCTTTCATCGCTGAAACGTATCTTGATTCCGAAACTATCTTTCGCCCTGACGAAATCAACGATCTTTTCTCCGAAATGATGCAGATTTATCACGATATCATCAAAGCCTTGCGACTTAAGCCGCAGGAGCACGCGCTCCAACATCGGAACGCCGTCAACCTCCACAAGCGCCTTGGGATTTGTAAGAGTAAAAGGTCGCAGGCGTGTTCCAAGTCCGGCGGAAGGAATAAATGCTTTCATGTGTCTATTATGGGATATATTCAAAATAAGGCATATAGTAGAGGCGGTAAGAAGTGAGGGGAATCATCCATTAACCGTATCCTGACTTATTTTTATTTTACAAACGAATTTTAAAACTTACTTATTCTTATTATTCTTATTATTCTTATTTATTGAATTCTTCGGTGATACCTTGCTCGCGATGCTTGAGTTCTATCATTACGTCAGGGAATCGTAGGGCAAGGGAACGCGCAAGTTGCTCAGCACAGTAAACAGAACGGTGCTGACCTCCCGTGCATCCGAATCCGATCTGCAGATTGGTAAATCCACGACGCGAGTAACATTCCACAGCAGGCACTGTCAACATCTCGGCACCCTCCAGGAATTTCTGCACCTCACCTCGAGATTCCAGAAATTCCATCACTGCAGTATCGCGACCCGTCAACTGTTGATATTCTTTATATCTGCCGGGATTGTGCATCCAGCGGCAATCAAACATATAGCCGCCGCCGTTGCCGCTCCAGTCTTCCGGATACCCTTTCTTATATGAAAAACTGAATACTTCCACGCGCAGTCTGCCACGCGCAGGGGATCGATATTTTTCCTTACCCGCCGCTAAGAGCCGGCAGCATCTCTCCAATTCCGGATACTGACTGAGCACACCTTCGTCAATGAGCGTTTCAAGATTTTCAAGACCATCGGATATACTCTCTATGAAATGGGCCTTGTGCTCCACAATGCCCCGGAATCCGTAAGCCCCCAACACCTGCAGCGCACGGAATAATTTAAAATCGGGCAGTAATCGCAATATCTCTTTCTCCACCTCAGTGCCTCTTTCCTGCGCGAGACGCTCTATATAGTAATCCAGCATCTCCGAGCGTATAGTTTCGGAGAATCGGGCCTTTGCCTGCCATAAGAGTGATACTATATCATATATCAGAGGGCCGCGTCTGCCACCCTGGAAATCGATCAGAGTCACTCCATCATCTTCCAGCAGGATATTCCGGCTCTGAAAATCACGATACATGAAACCCACGATACTATCCGGCACACTCCCGGCAAGATGGGTAGCCATCCGTTCGAAATCATCTTCAAGCAGTTCTTCGTCGGGTTCTATGCCGGAGGGTTTAAGAAAATCATATTTAAAGTAGTTCAGATCCCATTTCACCTGACGCTCCGAAAAGGATTTAGCCATCATTCTGCCGGTGAATATGGAGTCATCTACAGTCTGAATCTTCACCAATTCATATATAGCACGGCGCAATCCCTCTTTGAGAGTATCTTCATGTTGCGAGGGGTCATTATGCCAGTCCTTTATAAGATCGAATAGCGCGCGGTCGCCGTGATCCGTCTGCAGATAGCATCCCGGCGCCGCTTTAAACACACGCGGCACTCTCACCCCTGCATCCGCAAGAAAACCGCTCAACCGGCAGAATACCTCATTCTCCACCTCGTTTGCCCCGACGGTGGCGATTAAACTCTGCGGTTTTTTCCCTGCATCCTCTGCCGATGCATCCTTCCCACGCTCTGCATTTTCCTCATCGACAGAGGAGCGTGAAAAGAGACGGTAATAACGGCGCGACGAACCTGCGCCTGCCAGTTTTTGCACTTTTCCCGGGTCTCCCCCGGTCAATTCATTATATAATTTTATTATTTCTTTAATATCCATAACTCAAAATTACTAATTTTTTCGTAGAAAATAGTTATATTTGCAAAATGAATGTGCAAACTTTGCGATTCAAATCAGGCTTTGATATACGATAGATGGTTTTTTGAGGTGAAGATGGCAGCGAGAACCAACACATAATTCCCCCGCCATGATAGAAATTAAGGTCGGTGGCGGCACATACAAAGATGCCCCTCCCGCCCTGAGGCATACCTTCTGCGGAAGTATCATACGGAACAAATATTTAGACAATCTAATTTATTATAAAAATGGCAAACATTGAAAATTACAATTTCGCTGATAAAAAAGCGATCGTACGTGTAGACTTCAACGTACCCTTGGACGAGAACGGCCACGTCACTGACGATACCCGCATACGTGGTGCACTCCCCACCCTTAAAAAGATCCTCGCCGACGGCGGTTCACTCATCCTTATGAGCCACATGGGCAAACCCAAAGGTAAGGTTAACCCCAAACTGTCGCTCAGCCAGATCCGCGAGGATGTAGCGAAGGCTCTCGGCACTGACGTGAAGTTTGTCGACGACTGCATGAAGGCTTCCGAAGCCGCCAAGGATCTTAAGCCCGGCGAAGTGCTCCTTCTCGAAAATCTCCGCTTCTACCCCGAGGAAGAAGGCAAGCCCGTAGGTATCGACAAGAACGATCCCGCCTACGACGACGCTAAGAAGGCTATGAAAGAGAGCCAGAAGGAATTCGCCAAGACTCTCGCAAGTTATGCAGACGTATACGTAAACGATGCCTTCGGCACTGCTCACCGCAAGCACGCTTCTACAGCAGTGATAGCCGATTACTTCGATAAGGAAGACAAGATGCTCGGCTTCCTCATGGAGAAAGAGGTAAAGGCTGTAGACAATATCCTTAAAGACATCAAGCGCCCCTTCACCGCAATCATGGGCGGCTCGAAGGTGTCCACCAAGATCGGCATCATCGAAAACCTCATGGATAAGGTAGACAACCTCATCCTCTGCGGCGGTATGACCTACACCTTCGCCAAGGCTCAGGGAGGTAAAGTGGGCAGTTCTATCTGCGAAGACGATAAACTCGACCTCGCTCTCGACATCATGAAGAAAGCCAAGGAAAAAGGTGTCAATCTCGTACTCGGCTCCGACTGCATCGCCGCCGACTCATTCTCAAACGATGCCAAGACTCAGGTCTGCTCCGTAATGGATATCCCCGAAGGCTGGGAAGGTCTCGATGCGGGTCCGGACAGCATCATCGCATTCCGTGAGGCAATCCTCCCGGCAAAGACTATCCTCTGGAACGGCCCCGCCGGCGTATTTGAATTCGACAACTTCACCACCGGCTCCAAGGCTATCGCTGACGCTATCGTAGAAGCCACCGATAACGGCGCATTCTCACTCGTGGGCGGCGGCGATTCCGTGGCATGTGTCAATAAATTCGGCTGCGCCGATGCAGTAAGTTACGTTTCTACCGGCGGCGGCGCTCTTCTTGAGGCTATCGAAGGGAAAGTACTCCCCGGCATCGCGGCGGTAAAAGGGGAATAAGTTTATAAATATGTTGTAAAACATAAATTTTAAACATATTCTTAACTAAAAAACTTACAAATAGTTAAACAAAACCGCAACACCTGAATTTTTTCACACTGTCAACGTTTGGAATTTAAAAAATAATTGTAAATTTGCAGTTGCGAAAAAACGTTATGCGACGTAAAAACTCATATTTTAAACAATAACCTTAACAAACAACATCACAGTATGGAATCCAAAGATCCCAAAGCAACGGCTACAAAGCCCGCGGCTCCCGCAAATGCGGCTGCTAAAATCAAGAAAGAGGAAAAAATCTCACAGGTGCGTGGCATCCGCAACGCATTCATCGTGATCCTTGTATGCTGCGCCGCAGCAATCTGCATCTTCCTCTTCGGCATGGGTAACGGCGCCAACTTCGAAGGTGGCACTAACGAAGGTCACCCCCTCAACCTCGCCGGCACTGTGTATAAGGGTGGTTTCATCGTACCTATCCTTATGACCCTTCTTCTCACCGTTATCGTTCTTTCTATCGAGCGCTGGATCGCAATCTCTTCTGCTTCAGGCAAGGGCAACACCACCAAGTTCGTTGCCGACGTGAAGGCTGACCTCGCCAAGAACAACATCGACGCCGCTATGCAGCGTTGCCGCCAGCAGAAAGGTTCTGTCGCTTCTGTAGTTTACAACACTCTCGTGAAGTACAAAGAGATGGACGCCAACACAGTCCTCTCCAAGGAGCAGAAACTCACCACACTCCGCAACGAAGTGGAAGAGGCTACAGCACTCGAAATGCCTTCTCTCTCTCAGAACCTCCCCATCATCGCGACTCTCACAACTCTCGGTACTCTCGTCGGTCTTCTCGGTACTGTAATGGGTATGATCAAATCATTCC
>CAMWSV010000120.1 GCA_947177015.1 uncultured Porphyromonadaceae bacterium | reverse complement strand
GTTTCATTGTTGCGAATTTACAAAATATTTTCCAAATCATATTAATTTTCCTTGAAAAATCGTGGGAATCTTCGTATATTTGCACTCATATTCGCTTCATTCACTTCCGGAAGTCGTTTCAACCTATTTTCTATCGTCGGGATCGCCTCTGTTTTATAATCCGAATCCCGGTTGCGCGACTTCTTTTTATGCTGATGCGATAGGTAAAAAGTTTGTAATTTGAGATTAATGATGGTTTGTATAAGACGATTCCCGCAAGACTATCTGCGTTTTTCCACCTCTGCTGATGCTCGCCTTAACCGTTGCGGTATGCTGGGAGTAATTTTCGGGCTTACTTTGCTTCTTACTTCGGCTTGTGGCAGAAGTGAATCTGCCGATGGAGATGACGGCGGCATGGAAATCTCTTCCGTAATGCCGGATACCTTCATCGAGGACACCACGGCTGAAGAGAAGGAGGCTGACAAGGATACGATAGTTAAGAAAAATACACGGATACGCTCTAAGGCGGAAATCGATACTTTCATCGCCGAATCCCCTCACAGTGCCGAGTATCGGGCGGGAATCATCCCCACGATAGCCGAGTATGTGCCGGAATACGCTTCCAAACTGCTCGATAACGAGACCGACGGATTCCTGATCGTGGATAAAAATACGATGAGACTTTATCGTTATGACCGCTACGGCAGGGAACTTGAACGGGTGGGTATCGCCTGTTCTAAAAAATACGGCACCAAGCATAAGAAGGGGGATAACCGCACTCCGGAAGGCTTCTTCACTATCGAAGGTATATATGATTCCACCGATTGGCTGTATACTGACGACGACGGTAATACCTCACCGGTAAAGGGACAGTTCGGACCCCGATATATGCGTCTGCGCACCCCGGTGACGGCGCAGGTGGGTATTCACGGCACTGCTGCGCCCGGCAGTATCGGGGGCAGACGATCTCACGGTTGTATCCGTATGACCAACGAGAATATCCTCCGTATTCATAAATTATGCACGTCCGGAATGCCGGTGATCGTTTCTCCCGGTCCGCGAGACATGGCGGTGAATGAAGAGGAGGGCTATAATGTTCCTGCTGTTCCGGTGGTGAAAGGGGGCGCTCCCTGCAAAGCCCAGGCAATGCCGAAGATGCCGGCTACCATATCGGCAGACACCGTTCCTACCGCCGGTCCGGAAGTTTCGGCTCCCGCAGCGCCGCAGACTCCGGCGGCTCCCGTCCCTGCGGGCGAAGAATCGGAGCCCGGGTCTTCCGCCTCTTCCGGAAGTAGCGAATCAGTTGCTCCTCAGACAGACAAAACTGTAGTTGACTAAGAGAATTTTCAACAAATGACAGATAGAAGAAAAAGAATAATCTCCGACTCATATAGTCCCGTGGTAGATATCCCTTCTGCGGGCGATTACCATCATGAACCGCATGCTCCCGCCGCTCCGCGCAAGGATGAGGTGCCGGTGATTGACAGTAGCAACACAAAGAAGAATCGCAATAATAGAGGTCGTAAGGTCAGATCTGCCGAACGGGGCAGAGCAGAGGCACGCTCACAAGAGCGCGCCGCAAAACCGAAGACACGCGATAAAGTTTCGCTCGATAAATCGATAGATTTCACCGCCATCAGGAATTTCTTCAAGAGTCAGACCTTCCGTTGGCTCGCCGGTATTTTCCTCGGTGGCTTTGCGGTCTATCTCCTTGTGGCATTCGTGTCCTATTTCACCTCCTGTATCGCTGACCAGGCGGCTATAATAAATTCTCCGGTAGGGTCCCTCCCTCCCGTCGCCAACCGCGCCGGCGAGGGTGGCGCGCGTCTTTCGGAGTTCTTTATCAACGGCTCGTTCGGTCTGGGTTCATTTGTCTTGATTCTATGGATAGGGATGATCGCTTTGCGGCTTCTCAGCGGTTGGCCTCACTTTAAGACGGTGAATTTCACCATCAAGTGTCTTGTGGCGTTGATTACGGTGTCACTGATAATTGGACTGCTTACCATCGCATGGGATACTCCCGTCAACTGGGGAGGCTACCATGGGCGTTATGTAAATGAATTTGTGGTGGGATTCTTCGGGTGGACCGGTGCCGTAATACTCTGTCTGGTATTGGTAGCCACATTCTTCGTGATATGCCTACGCGACGTTGTCAACTGGGTTATCCGTAAGAAGAATGAGATTGCCGCCCGCCGCCGTGAGGCTGCCCGTCTACGCCACGAGCAGGAGGAACTGGAGCGCGAACTCAACGAAATGCGTATCCGCGAGGAGATGGATGCCGTGAGAGCCGGTGAATCCAAGGGGGAGACCGAGGAATTTGCCGTCGACGACCGCACCGTGTCGTTCTCCAGCAAGGATGTGGAGATCGATCCCTCAATAGCCGGATATGATATAGAAGATGAACCCCTTTATGAGCCCGTGACTCACTCAAACCACCGTGCTCCGGCTGCGGATTATACCGTGGCTAACGGTGCGTCCGAAACTCCGTACACCACCGCTGAAATGCCGTACAGCACCGCTGAGTCACCGCTCGATGGCGGCGAAACACCGTACGTTGCCGGTGAAATGCCGCAACCTGCCGGTGAAATGCCGTACGGTGACGGCTACGGTGACGCTACGGCTGATTACCGTGAATCGGGTGCCGATAGCGTGGAGGTAAAAGAAAATATTGTGTCCGCTCCCGGAGACCCGATGGTTGAAGGTGTCGTTCCGGTCTCTGAGGAAGTCACTCCCGATCTGATTGCATCGGAGAATGGCGGGAATCCGGCGGTAGCATCGCCGACCGATTCTGATGCTCTGTCTGTCGGCGAGGATGCCTCTCAACCTTCCGCGCCTTCTAATCCCGGACTCGGCCGAATGGTCGTCAACGTTAATCAGATTGCCAAGGCGGATGCCCCCGTAGAGAATCATGGTTCGCTCAAAGAGATGTATAAACTCCCGCCCTCTACATTGTTGAAGCCGGGCACTCATAAGGTCACTGCCGATATTGAAGAGCAGAATGCGAATAAAGAGCGTATCCGCGAGACCCTCCTCTATCATAAGATACCCATCACATCCATTGAGGCTACTATCGGACCCACAGTCACCCTCTATGAGATACGTCCCGAACAGGGGGTTAAGATTGCCAAGATCAAAAATCTTGCCGATGATATCGCGCTCAGTCTCGCCGCCAAAGGTGTGCGTGTCATAGCACCGATTCCCGGTAAGGGTACGGTCGGTATCGAGGTGGCTAACGCCGAACCCCAGACTGTCTCCATGCGTACCATCATCGAAAGCCGCAAGTATGCCGAGACACGTTATCGTCTCCCGGTGGCTCTCGGAGCCACGATCGGCAACGATGTATATATCGCCGACCTCACCAAGATGCCTCACCTCCTTGTGGCAGGTGCTACGGGTCAAGGTAAGTCAGTAGGTCTGAATGCAATTATCTCCTCATTGCTGTATAAGAAGCGTCCGGACGAGTTGAAGTTCGTGATGATCGACCCGAAGGAGGTGGAGTTCTCACTCTACGCCCGCATAGAGAATCACTATCTCGCCAAACTGGAGGATAGCGATGCTATTGTCACTGATATGTCGAAGGTGGTGGCAACTCTCCAATCCTTGTGTGTGGAGATGGACAATCGTTATAAACTTCTCCGCACAGCCAATGTAAGAAACATCGAGGAGTACAACACCAAATATGAGCAGGGTGTGCTTGACCAATCTGAAGGCCACCGCTTCCTGCCGTATATCGTGCTTGTAGTCGATGAGTTTGCCGATCTTATCATGACATCCGGCAAGGAGGTTGAGACACCTATCGCACGTCTGGCGCAGAAGGCGCGTGCCATCGGTATCCACGTTATCATCGCTACCCAGCGTCCCTCTACCAATGTTATCACCGGTATCATCAAGGCAAACTTCCCAGTCAGAATAGCCTTCCGCGTGTCGTCGGGTATCGACTCCAAGACTATTCTCGACACTACAGGTGCACAGCAACTTATAGGTAAAGGTGATATGCTTATCTCCAACAACTCCGAGATGGTGCGCGTGCAGTGCGCGTTTATTGACACTCCTGAAGTTGAGGAGGTATGCAACTATATACATGACCAGCCGTTCAATTCCGGGGCATATCTTCTTCCCGATCCCATGATGGTGGAAGGGGGCGAATCCGCCGGGGCTTCTATGGGAGGCGCCGACACTCTTGATCCACTCTTTGAGGAGGTGGCGGAGATGGTGGTCTCTTCCGGTGTGGGTTCCACATCCGGAATCCAGCGCCGCTTCTCGATCGGCTATAACCGTGCCGGCAAGATTATGGATCAGTTGGAACATTACGGCGTGGTGGGTCCGTCGATGGGCGGTAAGCCCCGCCAGGTGCTGATGGATATGTATTCGCTTCAGGAACTCATGAGAAATCTTAAATAATCATCTGTCCTGAATCCTTATTTCCGAATTGTAATCTTGGGAATCCGATTTTCCATTGTCAATATCGGGAATAACAATAATTTCTGAATCATAATTTCTTAATTCAAAATCATAAGGAAATGTTGAGATATAAATGGTTGTTGTCGTTATTGCTTCTGCTGCAGTTGCCTGCGATACAGAGAATATCGGCTGCCACCCCTGCGCAGATTTACAATGCCTGTATGAAGAAAGTGGAAGGTGCAAAGAGCCTCCGGGCAGGATTCAACCTCGCTTCAGGGGGGCATTCCGCTGCGGGTACACTCCTCACCAAAGGCACGAAGTTTGCGGTGACTATGCCCGGACTCGGCACATGGTATGATGGCAAGGCTATGTGGAGTTACAGTAATGCCAATCGTGAGACCACCGTGTGGACTCCATCCAAGACCGAACTCGCGGAGTCGAATCCCATGCTGTATATATCGATGGCATCAGGCTTCGATGCCAAGGCGCAGGCAGGCGGAAAAGGGCAGACTGTGGTTTTGCTCACTCCTAAACGTCGCAATGCCGGCGTGAAATCGGTAAAAATAATTATTAACAATGCAACTTCACTCCCCGAAAAACTGGTGATCACTACCGGCGCGCAGACTTCGACAATAACCATCACCTCACTCTCCCTGAATCCGCCGCTCGCCGATTCGGAATTCACCTATCCCAAGAAGAAATATCCCAAAGTTCCCATCACCGACCTTAGATAATCTTCTTTAAAGCCACTCTATTATTACTTAGAAGTTCTCGTACTTATAACAAGTTATTGTACTTATAACAAGTTATTGTACTTATAACAAGTTATTGTACTTAGAATAAGTTAACGGGCTTAGAATAAGTTATTGTGCTTAGAAGAAGATCTTGATGTCGGGAAGGCGACATAGTGGTAAAAAAACTTATAAATATAATATTCCGATTGTTAAAAACGTATATTAACTATAAATCTAAATCCATAAAAATTACACAATCATGGCAGAAGAAAAAGTAAAGGTATTGATTATAGGAAGCGGACCTGCGGGCTACACTGCCGGCATTTATGCTTCACGTGCAAATCTTTCGCCGCTGATCTACGAAGGCAATCAACCCGGCGGACAACTTACCCAGACCACTGAAATCGAAAACTTCCCCGGTTATCCGGAGGGTATTCAGGGTCCGGAGATGATGGAGGAGTTCCGTCGTCAGGCAGAGCGTTTCGGTGCCCGCATCGTTTCAAAGACAGTGGCGGAAGTTGACTTTTCAGAGCGTCCCTTTAAGGTGAAGGATGAAGACGGCAACGTAATTCTCGCCGACACCGTAATTATCTCTACCGGTGCTTCAGCCCGCTATCTCGGGCTCTCCGATGAAGAAAAATATCGCGGTATGGGTGTTAGCGCATGTGCCACCTGCGATGGATTCTTCTATCGCAAGAAGACTGTGGCTGTGGTAGGTGGCGGCGACACTGCCTGCGAAGAGGCTCTCTATCTCTCCACACTTGCCAAGAAGGTATATCTGATTGTACGCAAAAACTATCTGCGTGCATCCGAAGTGATGCAGAAGCGAGTACGCGAACGTGAGAATATTGAAATCCTCTTCAATTGCAACACCGTGGGTCTCTTCGGAGATGAAGTTGTGGAAGGCGCCAAGATCGTTGAAGGCAAAGGCACTGAAAACGAACAGGTGTTTGACATTGATATCGACGGCTTCTTCCTCGCCATCGGTCATACTCCCAACACCGGTATCTTCCGCGGTCAGATCGATCTTGACGAAGAAGGATATATTAAGGTAAAGGCACCCTCGACGGCTACCAACGTGGAAGGTGTATTCGCTGCGGGCGACTGCGCGGATCCCACATATCGCCAGGCTATCGCAGCGGCAGGCACCGGTTGCCGCGCCGCTCTCGACGCCGAGCGTTTCCTGATGGAGCATTAATGTATGCCCAAGCCGGATATGATTTTTACCGGATTTATAACTGATGAAATGTTATCGGATTAAATATAGATAGGAGAGAGGGTGAGTCAGAACTACATTCTGATGCACCCTCTTTCCCCTTTTTTAATCTTTTTCCCTTCTCAGTAGTTATTTATATAGGGATAGTTATTTATATAGGGATTGGATTTATAAAGGGTTTGGACTTATCGGACAGGTGGCAGGAGAATCCACTCAGGGGGAATAGGTCAGGAGTTATCAAGCCATGGATAGGATTGCGATTAACTCATCACTTGCAAGTTTCTGCGATTTGCAATAATTAAT
>CAMWSV010000119.1 GCA_947177015.1 uncultured Porphyromonadaceae bacterium | reverse complement strand
TCTTCTCCTCCATCCGCCGTCAATCCCGCTGCTCACGAGTCTCGTGGGCTCGGAGATGTGTATAAGACACCGATTATATTGTATAACGCTAAAAATTAGATGCCATGCATTTTACACCCAAAGAGCAAGACAAACTGACTCTGCTATGCGTAGGACTGATTGCTGAGCGACGTCTTAAAAAGGGACTGAAACTCAACTATCCTGAATCAGTAGCATATATTACAAGTTGTGCACTGGAAGGTGCTCGTGAAGGTAAAACAGTAGAAGAAGTAATGCACGATGCAACTCAGGTTCTTACCAAAGAGCAGGTAATGGATGGAGTTGCAGACATGATCGGACTTCTTCAGGTTGAAGCAGTATTTACGGACGGTAGCCGTCTTGTTTCAATTCACAATCCTATCCGTTAGGGTATAAGTAAACACTCCGTTTCATACTGATACAGGTTTACTTATAGCGCAATTATTAAAAAACATTATTATGGCACAGACACAAAATTCCAATTCACAATCGGCGACAAAACCTATGCCCCCGATTCCTGATGCTCCTATGCCCGATTTCGCTAAGGATGGCTATACCACTCCTAACGGCGTATTTAAAGGTGCTCCGGATATTGCATATCCTAAGACTCCCGGATTCGAACCGGCTGAAGGCTGCCCCGTTGGCGGTGTAATTCTAAAGGAAGATCCGATTGAATACAACGTTAATCGTCGCACTGTTAAACTTAAGGTGCGTAATACCGGCGACCGTCCCGTTCAGATTGGCAGTCACTTCCACTTCTTTGAGGTGAATAGATATATGGAATTCGATCGTCCAAAGGCATTTGGATACCATCTTAATATTCCGGCTACCACTGCTCTCCGCTTCGAACCGGGTGAGGAGAAAGAAGTTGAACTCGTAAGTTTTGCCGGCAAGCACCGTGTAATAGGATTTGATGATCTTGTAAACGGCTACACCGGCCTTGAAGATGCTCCAACATTCTATCCGAAATATCGTGAGGCAGTGCGCCGTATGCAAGAATATGGCTATAAATCCGTCAGCGAAGCAGAAGCCGATGGAGAATATGATGAAAACGAACTTAATAAACAAGACTGATTCCCATGGCTGTAATTTCGCGTAAAGATTATAATATGTTGTTCGGTCCCACCGTAGGCGATAAGATCCGTCTCGGCAATACCGACCTCTATGTTGAGATAGAAAAAGATCTTCGTACATTTGGCGACGAAGTAGTATATGGTGGCGGTAAGACACTTCGTGACGGCATGGGCCTTGCAAATGAGTGTACTTCTGCACAGGGTTCGCTCGACACCGTAATCACGAATGTGACTATCCTTGACCCGATTCTGGGTGTTGTTAAGGCTGACGTCGGCATTAAGGATGGCAAAATCGCCGGCATCGGTAAAGCAGGCAATCCTAACGTAATGGAAGGTGTCACTCCCGGGCTCGTCACAGGACCTTCTACCGATGCAATTTCCGGTGAACACCTTATTTTGACAGCCGCAGGTATCGACGGTCACGTTCACTTCGTTTCACCTCAGCAGGCATATAACTGTCTCTCCAACGGTATTACTACTCTTATCGGTGGTGGTATCGGTCCTACTGACGGATCTAACGGAACTACTATCACTTCCGGGCCCTGGAATCTTGAGAAATTGCTGCAGTCTGTTGATGGACTCCCTATCAATATAGGACTGCTCGGCAAAGGCAACTGTGCACGTAAGGAAGAAATGTACATTCAGGCTGAGGCTGGAGCAATGGGCTTCAAGATTCATGAAGACTGGGGTGCAACTCCTGCTGTAATCAGATCTTGTCTCGAAGCAGCGGATTCACTTGATATGCAGGTTGCAATCCACACTGATACACTCAATGAATCAGGTTTCGTAGAAGATACAATAGCCGCAATCGATGGTCGCACGATTCACACCTATCATACTGAAGGTGCAGGTGGCGGTCACGCTCCCGACCTTTTGAAGGTGGCATCCATGATGAATGTACTCCCCTCTTCTACTAATCCTACACTTCCCTACGGAATTAACTCAGAGGCCGAATTATTCGATATGATTATGGTTTGCCATAACCTTAATCCGAATATTCCCTCAGACGTTGCATTCGCAGAGAGCCGTGTACGTCCTGAGACTCAGTCTGCTGAAAATATCTTCCACGATCTCGGTATCATATCAATGGTAAGTTCCGACTCTCAGGCTATGGGGCGTGTGGGAGAATCCTTCATGCGTACATTCCAAATGGCATCTTATATGAAGTCAACCCGCGGTAAATTGCCGGAGGATTCAGAATCAAACGATAACTTCCGCGTGCTTCGTTATCTCGCACAGATCACACTCAACCCGGCTATCACATACGGTATCAGCGATGTGCTCGGTTCTATCGCAGTGGGCAAGATGGCAGACCTCGTACTTTGGGAACCGGCATTCTTCGGTACTAAACCTAAATTGGTTATCAAAGGTGGCTTGATCAACTGGGCTAATATGGGTGATCCTAATGCATCACTTCCCACTCCTCAGCCGAAAATTATGCGCCCCATGTTTGGTGCATTCGGTGAAGCCCTTCCCAATACCCGCATGACATTCGTAAGCCAGGCTGCTGCTGAGGCAGGCGTGAAAGAGAAATACGGTTTGACTTCCATCGTATATCCCGTACACGGAGTAAGAAGTCTGTCAAAAGCCGACATGGTTCGTAATACTGCTACACCGCACATCGAGGTTAACCCCGAAACATTCTATGTAACAGTAGATGGCGTTCTTGCCTACGTGCCGCCGGCAAAACAACTTCCGTTGGCTCAACTCTACTGGTTCAGTTAATAGTCAACTCTTTGTAGACTCAACCTTATTGATAGAAGTTACTAATGTTTTAATCCGAAACTCGAAAGAATAAAGGGATGCCAGAAATGACATCCCTTTTTCCATCCTCTTTTCAATTTCTTTTTTATAATTGGGATAGGATATAAAATTTGTTTTTGAATTATTTCCAATAAGAATTAAAAATTACAGTCAAAAATAAAACATTGAGAGGATAAAAATTGTTAAAAAAATGTGAATTGTTTCACAATAACTCATAATAGAAAAATTTAAAATTTATGAAAATCTATACAGAAGTATTAGGAAATATAAATACCTCTGCTGAATGGAAGGAGAAATTGGCAGATTATGAGATTGACGAAATCTTTTTGGATCAATGGACAGCGCAGAAATCGAGATTCCTCGGCAAAGGCGTGAGCGGTAAAGAGTATCCTGTGGCGCTTGCCCGCCATAGCCATATCGTAGATGGCGACGTTATCGAATTTGATGATACCAATAAGCGTGCCGTATTACTCCGGCTCGAATTAAGTCCGGTCCTGGTAGTTGATCTTGACGGTATTTCTGATAAAGATACTGATTCCATAATCAGAATTGCATTAGAGTTGGGACACGCAATAGGTAACCAGCACTGGCCGGCGGTAGTAAAGGGAACCAAAGTATATGTTCCACTCACTGTTGATAAAAAAGTAATGCTTAGTGTACTCGAAACTCACCATATCCCGGGGATCCAATTTAAATTTGAAAACGGCCTTGATGTGATACCCTATCTTGCACCCCACGAGACGCGCAGACTCTTTGGAGGCGCAGGGCAAGAAAGCCACTCGCATGAGCACGTTCACGTCCATGGACACGACCACAGTCATCATCATCATTACCACTGCCATGGAGAAAATGAATGTCTCAGCAATTCAGACTCTCCCGAGAGTGATTCAATTCATTAATTATCAATCAGAGAGAATTTATGAGTTTAAATTTTGCTGATACAATGCGTTTGCTACAGTTCACCGATTCCACATTTCCTGTAGGTACGTTCTCATTTTCCAACGGATTGGAGACTGCCGGATTTGAGAATATGGTATACGATAAAGCAACACTGAGGGATTTTGTCAAATCTCAGTCGCTTCAAGCGGCATATACTGATGGGATCGCCGCCCTTGCGGCACATCGAGCATATTTGAGAGGAGACTACAAAGCAATCGTTGAAGCCGATAAGACATTGATTCTTTGTAAGATGAATGACGAAGCGAGACAGATGCTTCAGAGAATGGGTAAAAAACTTGCAGAACTTGCTTCCAGATTGTTCAATTCCGAACTCGTAACCAAATGGTTGCAAGGAATTAAGTCCGCCGATACTCCGGGCACATATCCGGTGGCCCAAGGAATTGCATTTGCCGCCGCAGGTATTGATGAAAAGGACTTATTTTGCTCGCATCAGTATGGTGTGGTAAATATGGTGCTCTCGGCAGCATTACGCTGTATTCGCGTATCACATTATGATACTCAGGAAATTCTTTATGAAATGAGCAGTGATATGGAAGCACTCTACGAGAAAGTTAAAGTTATGGGAATTGACGAAATGAATGCGTTCTTCCCGGAACTTGATATTCTCGCTTCTCTTCACGAAAAGGGTAATATGCGCATGTTTATGAACTAATCATACGCTCATAAACACTGATATTCCCTTAATAAACTAATTTTTGAAATCATAAAATTGTCAATATACAAAATGAGCCAAACTTGTAGAATTGGAATTGGAGGTCCGGTAGGATCCGGTAAAACAGCGTTGATCGAAGCAATCACCCCTCGCCTGCTCGAAGCGGGTCAGAACGTTTTGATCATCACCAATGATATTGTCACCACAGAAGATGCCAAGCATGTAAGAAAGACTCTCAAGGGTATACTTGTAGAGGATAAGATCATTGGTGTTGAGACAGGTGCCTGTCCTCATACAGCAGTCAGAGAAGACCCCTCGATGAATATTGCGGCGGTGGAAGAGATGGAAGAAAAATTTCCTGAGACCGATATCGTACTCATTGAATCCGGCGGAGATAACCTTACACTTACCTTTAGTCCTGCATTGGTCGACTTCTTCATTTACGTTATTGATGTTGCCGCCGGCGATAAGATTCCGCGTAAGGATGGTCCCGGTATCTCTCAGAGTGATATACTCGTGATCAACAAGACAGACCTTGCACCCTACGTACACGCAGATCTCTCAGTGATGGACCATGACTCCAAACTGATGCGTCCGGGCAAACCGTTTGTATTTACCAACAGTCTTACCGGTGAAGGTATTCAGGAGTTGGTGAATCTTATTTTCAAGATGGTACTTTTCGATAAAGCACAATAAAATATCTACCTATGGCATTCGATTATCAATTACGGGAGACTACATCAGATGCCGGCGTGCCGAAAGTGGATTTCTCGCATTGTCGTGAGATGGCTCCATATCTCGACGAACCGCTTGCGATGTATGTTGGAGCCCCCGGAAAACACGGCTATCTGCGACTCGGCTTTGAAATAGACCCACGTGGAAAATGTATCCTCAGGGATCTCGACCGGCGTGCTCCGCTTATCGTGCAGCAGGCATTATACTTTGATAAGGAAATGCCTGAGATGCCGTGTGTATATATTCTCAGTTCGGGCGGACCGAATGTTGAAGGCGACCGCTATCAGCAGGATATCACCATGCGAAAAGACTCATTCGCATTCGTCACCACCGGAGCGGCCACCAAGATTGCTGAAATGGAACATAATTATTCAGGTATGGTGCAGAACCTGGTTCTTGAAGAAAATACCTATCTTGAATTTATGCCCGAACCGGTATATCCGTGCAAACATGCCAGATTTATATCAGATACAAGCATCACAATAGATGAATCTGCCACACTCTTTTATTCTGAAATATATATGGGAGGCAGAAAATATTATAATGAAGGAGAATTATTCCAATATGATATTTTATCGGTATGCTGCCATGCCAAACGCCCTGATGGGACTCCCCTGTTCAGAGAGAAATTCATTATCAGACCTGAAGAGGTAAATCCGCGTCAACTCGGCATAATGGGGCAATATGACGTGTTTGCGAATGTAATAGTACTTACTCCGCCGGAAAAATCTGATCGCATATATAAAGACATAAATCCTTTTATTGATAAGGAGAATAAGATTGCTTGCGGAATTACACATCTGCCGAACAATGCAGGATTGCTCTTCAAAGTGGTCGGAATGGAACCGGGCCCGGTAAAAGCAATCGTAAGAGATTTTCTCAATAGCGTGCGTCAAGTTGTGAAAGGACATAAACTGCCGGAAGAATTCCCTTGGAGATAAAGATAGTTTTAAGGTGGATTATCAAGTCCGTCAATGTGCGGATTTACTCAAGAAATAGCATATTATCATATTTGGTATGACGTATTATCATATTTGATATGAAAAAAGTTGTCATACTGATTATATGCTATTGCCGAAGTGAGGAAAATTTTGTAACTTTGTAGATTGAGAGAAAAGTTGCAAAATTTTCCTCACTTCAGCAATATTCAGCCATGACAACTAATTGGAATTACCAGCCCCTTACTGACCAGCAGCAGGAACTTGTCGCAGAGATTCTTCCTCAATGTGGCAATAACCGCACAATCGCCGAAATACTCGTGCGCAGAGGTGTCTGCACCCCTGCGCAGGCTCAATCTTTCATATCCCCATCTATATCCGATCTTCACGATCCATTCTTGATGCCGGACATGGAGAAGGCCGTCAATCGTCTTAACAGGGCGATGGGTGCCAAAGAAAGAATCATGATTTATGGCGACTATGATGTAGATGGC
>CAMWSV010000118.1 GCA_947177015.1 uncultured Porphyromonadaceae bacterium | reverse complement strand
CGCGTTCGCGGTTGAGGATGATGTAGTCGATAAGCACGATACCGTTCTTCACCACGATACCGATGAGCATAATCGCGCCGATCATCGACATCACGTTAAGTGTGTGCCCCGTAAGCCAGAGGATGATGAATACGCCGGAGAAGGCGAAGAGGAGCGAGGTCATGATGATTCCGGGATAGGTGAGAGATTCGAACTGGGCTGCCATCACGATATATACGAGGATGATGATGAGCACACCGAGTGTGAGAAGATCTCGGAAGGAATCCTGCTGATCCTCATACGAACCTGCCAGTCCGATATTGATGCCCGCGGGGAGATGCATCTCGTTGATTTTCAGTTCGGCTTCGGTCACGACCTGGTCCATCGGTACGCCGTCTACTACGGTAGAGACGGTGATGAGACGTTCACGGTCTTTACGTTCGATGGTAGGCGGAGTGTAGCGTTCCACCACCTTGCCGAGTTCGCTGACTTTGACTCCGGTGCCGGATGGTGTCATGATGGTGATGTTTTCGATATCTGAAATCTGAGTGCGGTGTTCGGGCGCATACATCACCTTGATATCATACTCCTCGCCATCCTCGCGGAATTGAGAGGATGTGGCGCCGTTGATACGATTGCGCAGATAAGTGGCGGCGGTAGAGAGATTAAGGCCGTAAAGCGCGAGTTTCTCGCGGTCGAAGTCCACCTGATATTCCGGCTGATAATCCGAACGCGAGATGGTGACGTCGGCAGTGCCGGGGATACCGCGCAGGATTTCTCGGAGTTGACGAGCCACGGAGTCGGTGGCTTCGAAGTCATAACCGTACACCTCGAAGTCTACCGTAGACTGGCCACCCATACCGGCACCGCGACCACCGCCGACATTGACCTGCATCTTGGTGAATTCGGGGAAATCTTTCTTGAGGTCTTCACGCATCCCGTCTGCGATCTCCTGAATGCCACGTTTACGATCGCCCGGATCGAGGAGCGAGATGTTCATCGAGATGATATGGGCACCGTTGTCGGAGAGCGAAGCGAAAGTATTGTCAGAAGAAGCCGGACCCACGGTATAGGTCTGCACCTTGATTTCGGGATATTTCTTGCGCCATACGGAATCAAGACGTGCCATAACCTCCTCTGCCTGCTCAACACGGGCACCGATGGGCAACTCAAGGTTGACACCGATACGGGCGTTATCCTGAGTGGGCATAAATTCTGTACCCACAAATTTCATCAGGAAGATCGACCCGACGAATATGCCGAGGCAGACCAGTATCGTGACGGAGCGGTGTGCCACGACCTTACGCAGAAGCGATGCGTAAGCATCGTCGAAGCGGTCGAGCATGCGCTCTATGGGCACGTAAAGTGTGTTATAAATTCTGCCGTGCTTATTATTGAGTCTCAGCCACTGGCTGCAGAGCATCGGAGTGAGTGAGAGCGCGCAGGTGGTGGAGATGATCATCATGATTGTCACCATCCATCCGAGTTGGCGGAAGAGGACGCCGGTCATGCCGGTGACGAGCGTAAGCGGGAAGAATACGGCGATAAGGGTCAGCGTCGAGGCGATAACGGAGATGGCGACTTCATTGGTGCCATGCACGGCTGCCTGCCGCGGATCGGCTCCGCGCTCGATATGCGTGGTGACATTTTCGAGCACCACGATAGCATCATCCACCACCATGCCGATAGAGATCGAGAGCGCCGAGAGCGACACGATGTTCAGCGTATTGCCTGTGGCGTAAAGATAGATGAAGGAGGCTATGAGCGACACCGGGATGGTGATGACGATAATCATAGTGGCGCGCCATCGACCCAAGAAGATGAACACCACGATCATCACGAAGAGAAGCGCGTATAGCACCGTCTCTTCCAGTGAAGCAATGGTATTGCGGATATTATCCGAAGTATCTACCACCACGCCGATCTTAATATCGGAAGGGAGGTTTTTCTCCAGTTTGGGAAGCATCTCCATCACCTTCTCGGAAATCTGAACGGAGTTGGCACCGCTCTGTTTCTGGATGATGATCATGGCTCCCTCCATACCGTTGATATAGGTCTGCTGAGTACGCTCTTCGAGTGAATCCTCGATACGTGCCACATCGCGCAGATATACGGGTTTACCCTGGAAAGTGCCCACTACGAGGTTTGCCATTTCGCCAGATGTGTCAAACTCACCCTGCACGCGCAGCGCGTAGGTATTTGACCCGATATCGAACGAGCCCCCGGGGATATTGCGGTTTTCGGCTCCGATAACTTGCGATATGGCTTCCACAGTGAGGTGGTAAGCCTCGATTTTATTGGGATCCACATATACGTGAATCTCACGTTTGGGTGCTCCGGAGATACTCACGGTGCCGACACCATCGATTCGCGCCAGCGGATTTACCAGTCCGTCGTCGAGAATCTTGTATAGCCCCGCCCGGCTCTCGCGTGCCTCCACAGAGAGCAGGCAGATGGGGATCATGTCGGTAGAGAACTTGAAGATAATGGGGTTTTCAACATCATCGGGAAGTTGAGATTCCACCATATCCAGTTTATCGCGCACATCGTTAGTGAGCACATCGATGTCATATCCATATTCAAATTCGAGGGTGATTACCGAAGTGTTATCACGCGATTGAGAGGAGATATGCTTAAGATGCTCTACTGAGTTGAGTGTATTTTCGAGGGGTTTGGTTACATTCTGCTCAATATCCTCGGCGCTGGCTCCGGGATACATCGTGATCACCATTATAGTGTTGGTGTCGATATCCGGAAAAAGGTCGATGGGGAGTTTAGCCAGAGAGAAGAGTCCCAATATAATCACGGCTACGAAGCAGAGTGTAGTCATGATGGGGCGCTTCACGGCTGATCCGTATAGACTCATTTGTGTTTACTTTCTGAATAAGTTATTACTGATTTTTATTTTCGGATCTTCGCGTTTGTTTATTTGCGGATCTGCACGGCTGCGCCGTTGGTGAGTTTTGACTTCTCGGAGATTACGACGTCCTGACCGGGTTCTACGCCGGAGATTACTTCGTAGCGGTCGCCGAGTCGGCGTCCGAGTTGCACCATGGAGTAGGAAACCTTGCCATCGTTGTATACATATACATAATAGTTGCCTGAACCGCGTTGCTTCTCCACAGCCTTGTCAGGCACGACGGCGCGTTCAGCCTCTCCGAGGTTGAGTTCCACTCTGCCGAACATGCCGGGGAGAATACGATTGCCGGGATTGGGGACGGTGATTTCCACACCAAATGTGCGTGAAGCCTGATCCACAGTGGGAGCCACCATAGTGATCTTGCCCGAGAATACTTCATCGCCGTAAGATTCGAGAGTGAGGTTTACGTGCATTCCGACTTTCACCTTCGAGAACTGGCTTTCGTTAACGTTGACAACCACCTTGACCGGATTGACCGTGCCGATGGTGAGAATGGGGAGATTGGCGGTCATGTCGCCCGGATCGTAGTTGCGGGCGGTGACTACGCCGCTGACGGGGGCAGTGAGCACGGTATTCTCCTGCACATTGCGTAGCGCGCGCTGAGCGGAAGCAAGTTGATTGCGTGCATTGACGAGTTGGAGTTCCATCTGGTCCACCTGCTGCTTTGTTCCTCCGCCGATCTTGAAGAGTTCGAGCGCACGGTTATAGTTGACTTCAACGTTGCGTAGATTGGCGCGGGCATTGTCTACCTGAAGTTGATAGGAGGTGGTGTTCACGTCGTCGAGCACCACGAGACGCTGCCCGGCGTGTACCATCATACCCTCATCCACCAGAATCTGCTTGATACGGTTTGGGGCATTTGAAGAGATATTGTTTACCTTATCCGCCTCAACAGTGGCAGTTAGAATCTGGATGTCGGCTACGTTCTCCTCGCCTACTTTGGCAATCTGCACAGTAGGTACGGTTTGTTCCTCAGCGGTTTTTTTCTTGTCTTGTTTATCCGAGCATGAAGCGAAAATCACGCTTGATGCAAGGAGAGTAAAGATGAATAATTTATTGTATTTCATGATTATAAGTATTATTCGTGTGGTGATATCGATTAAAGTTCCGCTTCCTTGCCGAGAAGGAGGTCGAGTTCGGAAGATGATACGAGATAATTATAGATCGACTGATAGTAGGAGAGTCGGGCAGAGGTGTTGGCGAGTTCGGAGTCGCGGAGGTCAAGGAAAGAAGCGGCACCGATCTCGAAACTCTTCTGCATGATGTCGTAAGCCTTGCCGGCAGAGAGCATACCCTGGCGGCTGCTTTCTATCTGTGCCGCCTCGCGACGGATATTGTCGAGGGCGAGGTCGCGCTGCATCCGGAGTTGCATTACCAGATTTTCGCGCTGGAGTTTGAGTTCATTTACCTGCACTTGAGCCTGCTTCAGTCCGTAGTATTTTGATCCACCCGAAAAAATTGGCACGTTAAGTGCCAGACTCACTGTGGAATATGGATTAAATTCCTGATTTTTCAGAGCGTTGCCATTGCTGAGTCCGAGCCAAGAGATGTTGAAGGATGCTCCGAGAGTTGGAATCCATGCAAATTTCTTGAGGTCTACGTTCTTTTTGGCGATTTCGGTCTGGATATCAAGAGTACGCAGATTTGAGTTGCCGGAGAGACTCCCCTCCTCGCCGAGAGCATAGCCATACATCTCCTGCTGTAATTGAGCGAGCGTGACGTCAGGGCGTATGCTGACGTTGAAGTCCATCGACATCAGCACTTTCAAGGCGAGTTCGCACTGCTTTACGGCTATATCTGCCTGCAGCAACTCGGGTTCGATGTTAGTGACCTGCACAGAAGATCTCAGCACATCATATTCCGAAGCAGTGCCTGCCTCAAACTGCTTCTTATATATATCGGCGTTAAGGAGAGCGCGATCGTAGTTGCTCCGTATCACTTCTTTAGAGGCTATGGCGAGGAGCAGAGAGTAATAAGCCTGATTCACCTGATGAATCATATCGAGGCGAGAACCGCGGGCAGTTTCAAGTTGGGCGAGAATCTGCGATTTCGAGATGCTGATGGCTTTCCAGAGAGTAGGCGCCACGAGAGGCATCTGAGCATTGAACCCGAGATTCCAAGTATTGTCGGAACCCATCTTGAGAGACTGTGGTTTCCCGCCCATGTTCATGCTTATTGTCTGGAGTTCGATGGCACGCTGGTAGGCAGCCTGAAAATCAATAGTGGGGTATAGACCGGCACGGCTTTCATTGCGGGCGTATTCCATACGTTTCACTTCGAGGTCTGCCACCCGGATGGTGGGATTTGAGTCGAGTGCGATGCGGATGCACTCGGCGCGCGAGAGGGTAACAACCGGAGTGGAATCCGGATAATTGTAGACAAGAGGTGAGTCTACGGCATGTGAGCCTTGCGGAGTCGCCGTCATGATCAGGGAATCTCCCGGAGCGGTCTGCGCCACGGCTGCCAAGCCGGAGAGCGACATCAGGAGTATCGAAAGATTACGTATCATATATCTGATTTTTTATTTTATTCTGATTTTCGTGTTATAAATCCAAGTGAAAATATTTATTTCCGATAGCCACGGTGATGAAAGGATAAGTGTATAAGAGAAGGTATTACTTTTCATTATCAAGATTTTCATCCTCCGGTGCCGGATGGGGTGAGGAAGAAAGTTCCGGGAAATACTTCGGGATAGCCTCGTCAAGAATCTCCAGTCCTTTTGGAGAGGCGATGGCACGCAGATAGCAGATCATCACAGTGTCGAACACTTCGGTGATGGACATATCGCCGGTGTAGATCTCCTTCATACGTATTACAGACTCCATCTGGAGTTCGACGATACGCACGAAGGTGGGGAAATTGATATCGTTGCGAAAAACACCTTGCTCTACGCCATACTGGAACATTTTCATCATCTGCTTTCGAAATAATTCGTGGCGTGTCTCATAGTCATCGCGAAATCCTGGGTGAAGCCGATCCATATCGCGGAAGAAGTCCACGCTGACGCGGCTTATATCATCGCGATGCAATTTGAATATCTTCACAAGGCTTTCCATGAGATTGGGAGAATTAAGCGCTATCTCCTCGCATTTACGTCGATGATTATCGGCATGGTGCTTCATGGCACGGGTGAGCAGTTCGGTCTTATTCTCAAACATCTCATAGAGAGTGCGTTTGGAGATCTGCAACTGTCGCGCTATTGAATCCATAGTGGTGGATTTCACCCCCTTCTTAATCAGGATCTCATAGACTGCCTCAAAAAGTTTATCGTTGAAATCGTCTTCGCTCATGATGTTATTAATGAGAATTCAAATGAAGAAAGATAAAATCGGGCGTAATAGCCGGAACCTCACCTTTCAAAAAACGATTGCAAAGTTACATAAAAAAACCGAAAACTGAAAAATAGTTTCCGGTTTTTTTAATATTAGAAAATGTAGAAGTGATAAGTTACAGTAGATTTCCTCAATGTTTTCAAGAGTGATCACCTTAAAATCAGCATCAGGGTAAGAATTCTGAAATTGAGAGGGATTTTTTACATTACTCTTTTTAGGATACCAATCCTATTCCTACATTCTATCAGACGGGGTATCTCACCATAAAGGATTTTCTCTCCCCGATTTAGTAAGAGATGTAAGAGAGGGTAGGCCTAAGTCATTTATGGAGCGACTGGAGAGTCTGATTGCCTCAGTGCCATAAAGTAATTAAGGTAGTGCGGAAGATCAATCCACACTTAAAGTG
>CAMWSV010000117.1 GCA_947177015.1 uncultured Porphyromonadaceae bacterium | reverse complement strand
ACCTGCGACCACCTGGTCCCAAACCAGGTGCGCTACCGGACTGCGCTACGCCCCGCCTTGCGTAAGGTTTTTTCGTCTTACTCCGCAAAGTTAATTATTTTTTTCCGATTTTGCAATATCATAACCCCTTTTTGCCTTTTCATTTCCCGCTTTTTGATTTTTTTTGAGTAATTTTGTAGTCATCACCATTTTTCCGGTGCGCAGTTTTAGCACGAGGCGGTCTTAACTTTTGCCGCCACCCGCGTGTTATACTTTTATTGAATATTAACCGAATAATATTTCTATAGAAATGAAAAATTTTTGGATAAAGACTGCTCTGGCAGCACTTCTCTGCCTCATGGTCATCTCCGTGGCAGACGCCAAGAAGAAGAAATCTATCGAGGGGGTAGGTAAAATCGAGTTTGCCGAGAAGGTCTACGATTTCGGCAAGATTAAGGAGAAAGGGGGTATGGTGAGCCATGACTTCACTTTCACAAATGTCGGCGACGGGAATCTCGTGGTGCTTAAAGCCACTGCCGAGTGCGGCTGCACACGTCCATCATTTCCGGACGCTCCGGTGGCGCCCGGTAAGAGCAATAAAATTAAGGTGACGTATAACCCCCTCGGCAGACCCGGCCATTTCGAAAAGGTGGTGACCGTGACCACCACCGGCAACCCGCGTAAGGTACATCTGAAAATCCGCGGCGTGGTGGAGGAAGGTAAGTAACTTAACTTTCGCATACATCTTTTGTGAAAAGTATTCAGTAAGTAAGTTTGAGATGGGGCGTTTGAAGGATGTCACCTTTGAGCAAATGGGTTGCACCGACACAAACTCATCAACCCATAAACTAATAAACTCATAAACTAAAAATGAATCTGCATAAATCCGCTTTATGGATTGCGGGAGTGACGCTGATAGCGGGCGCGGCTTTTTCGCACGCCGAAGTGAAACTCCTCGATCCGGACTATGACTTCGGAATCATCCGCGAGACCGATGGCGAACAGACCGGTATAGCCCGGCTGGTCAACGTCGGCACGGAGGCTACGTATATACGCGATGTCCGTCCGAGTTGCGGCTGCACCGGTGCCGCATATAACGATAATCTCCTGCAACCGGGCGATACCACCACGGTGAGTTTCACATATAATCCTTCGGGGCGTCCGGGGAAGTTCAACAAGACCGTGAAGGTATACGTCGGTGATGGCGAGGAGCGTCACGTAATCCGTCTATCGGGCAGAGTGGTGGGTTCGGCAAAGACCCTATCGCGCAACTACCCCATAGAGTGCGGTCCGCTCCGACTATCGGAGCGCATCGTGGATTTGCAGAATGTGAAGCAAGCCACGGGGCGCCATGCGTTTATCCGTATCGTGAATCAGTCGATGGACACTGTGACTCCCGTCTGGGGCCAAGACAACCCTGCGCTCAGCATCGATGTTGCCCCCGAAGTTATCGCGCCCGGCGAGATCGCCACTTTAGGCATCTTCCTCAACTCCCGCTTCGAGAAACATTCCGGCGATGTGGAATATTCCATCCCATTCCGCGCCGAAGGTGACTCGGCGAGTGTGGATATACTCGTCAGAGCCCGCATCCTCCCCGCCGAGCCGGAAATTTCCGCCCAAAAATAAAACCCCTCCGGCGTCTCCGACATTCCGTCCGACATGCTTTTTCTCTTTCATAGGGCTCCGGCGGAAGCCGGAGTAATCCGCAATAAAGATAATCTCTTAAAAACAAGAGGATAATCCCTCAAAAAAAATAATACCCTCCTCAAAATAAGAGGATAATCCCTCAAAAAATAATACCCTTGGAATAAAAGATAATACCCTGAAAATAACTCAAAAATCAAAGAAAAGCCATGATCCAGCATCCTGAAAATGATAAAGAATATAAAGGTCTCACCGTTAACAGCGGTGTAGCCATGCCACCGTCGGTGAATCCCTACCGCCAGGCCCGCAAGCGACGCCAACTAAGTGTCAATGACTACGTAGAGGGTATCCTCAAAGGGGATGTGAGCATCCTCGGGCGCGCCGTCACTCTGGTGGAGAGTCTTGCCGAGCAACACCAGTCGGTGGCGCAGGAAGTAATCGAGAAGTGCCTCCCCTATTCGGGCAATTCGCGCCGCATAGGAATCACGGGCGTGCCCGGTGCCGGCAAATCCACCTCGATCGATGTATTCGGGCTGCACGTGCTTCGTCAGGGCCATCGCCTCGCCGTGCTCGCCATCGACCCGAGTTCGGAACGCACCAATGGTTCGATTCTCGGCGATAAGACCCGTATGGAGAAACTCTCGCTCGAAAAGGATGCCTTCATACGCCCTTCCCCATCGGCAGGTTCGCTCGGAGGCGTGGCGCGCAAGACCCGCGAGACCATCGTGCTGTGCGAAGCCGCCGGCTATGACCGAATTTTCGTAGAGACGGTGGGCGTGGGCCAGAGCGAAACTGCCGTGCATTCCATGGTGGATTTCTTCCTCCTGATCCAACTCGCGGGCACGGGCGACGAACTCCAGGGAATCAAGCGCGGCATAATGGAGATGGCAGACGGCATCGCCATAAATAAATGCGACGGCGATAACGTGGATCGTGCCCGACTCGCCGCCTCGCAATTCCGCAACGCCCTCCAGTTGTTCCCGCCCACTCCCTCGAAGTGGAAACCGGAAGTAGTCACCTACAGCGGATACTTCGAATATGACATCGACAAAGTGTGGGATATGATCGACCGCTATTTCGAATACGTCGACGGCAACGGATATTTCGAACGCAAACGCCAGGAGCAGGAGAAATACTGGATGATAGAGACTATCAACGAGACCCTCCGCTCGCGCTTCTACAACACTCCCGAAGTGGCTGCCCTGCTCGAACAGAAGGAACTCCGCGTGCTCAACAACGAGCAATCCTCCTTCACCGCCGCCCACGACGTCCTTGACTTCTACTTCTCCCGCCTCCGCCAAGGCTAATCCTCCCTCCTTTCCTCCTTCCTTTCCACCCCCAGGCAAGTCCGAAGCCTCTCTCCCACGTTTCTCTCCGCCATTAACCCGGCAGCCGCCCCATAAAACGGACCGCTCCATAAACCGTACCGACGATGAATAAACTGTTGAAGACTATTGGCGAACGCGCGCGTCAGATGCCCGCTCACGAAGCATATCGCTTCTGCTGGCGTAAGGATGGAGAATGGCTCTCCACCTCGCGTGAAGAATTTCTTACTCAGACCGAAACCGCTGCGCGTGCTCTCTGCCGACTCGGTCTCTGCGAAAAGGATACTATCGCCATCTGCTCGCCCAATACTCCGCAGATCCTCATCACTGAGTTCGGAGCATTCCGCAACCGGGTGGCTGTAATCCCACTGTACAGTTCGAGTTCGCAGTCGCAATTCGATTTCATCGTTGCCAACGGTGAGGCGAAAATACTCTTCGTAGGCGACAAGCATCAGTATCCCTTGGCTTACAACTACTGGAAGCAACACCCCGGTGTGCAGCATATCGTGATATTCAAATATGACGGTATCCGGCTCAACGATGATGACACGGTTTCGATGACATGGGATGATTTCGTAAGACTCGGCATCGAGGCTTCCGACGATATCGCCCGCGAAGTCAAGGCACGCACCGCAAGAGGGCTGCCCGAAGATACAGCCACCCTGATCTATACCTCCGGCACCACCGGCGAACCGAAAGGTGTCTGCATCACCCACTCCAACTATGATGCCGCCATGGAGATGCACGAACGCATGCTCACCCAGATCAACGATGAAGATATCTCGATGGCTTTCCTCCCGATGAGTCATATCCTGGAGAAGGCATGGTGCTTCTTCTGCCTATGGAAGGGGGTGCCGATCGCCGTCAACTATGATCCGCGCGTGATTCAGGACACTATCAAGGAGGTAGAGCCCAATCTGATGTGCTGCGTGCCGAGATTCTGGGAGAAGGTATATGCCGGAGTCAAGGAGAAGATCTCTTCCATGAGCATGATGCGGCGCATGATGGTGAGCCGCGCGCTGAAAGTGGGCAAACGTCGCAATCTCGATTATAAACGTCTCGGCGCAAAGCCTCCGCGTATGCTCGAAATGGAATATCAATTCTGGGATAAACGCATATTCTCCAAGTTGAAGAAAGCAATCGGCATACCCAACCCCAATTTCTTCCCCACGGCAGGCGCACCACTCTCTGACCGTATCTGCGAATTCATGCGCAGCGTAGGCATCGACGTAATCATCGGCTACGGTCTCTCGGAGACTACCGCCACCGTAAGTTGCTTCCGCCGGCACGGCTATGAGATAGGCACTGTGGGCCTCCCTCTGCCCGGTGTGGAGGTGCGTATCTCGGATGAGGGTGAGATACTGGTGAAGGGTCCCACCGTGACTCCGGGATATTATAAAAATCCGGAAGCCAATACGCAGGCCTTCACCGAAGACGGATTTTTCCACACCGGCGATGCCGGATACCTCACCGCCGACGGTGCCATCGTGCTCACTGAGCGCGTAAAGGATCTCTTCAAGACCTCCAACGGCAAGTATATCGCGCCCCAGATGCTCGAAAGCAGACTCGCCGAAAACAAGTTTATCGATGAAGCCGCCGTCATCGGCGATCAGCGCAAGTATGTCACCGCGCTCATCGTGCCGAACCTCTCGCAACTCCGTGCATGGGCAGACGCCCGCCACATCTCTACCGAAAACACCGAAGAACTCCTCCGCGATCCCAAAGTCTACGATCATATCATGAAGGAAATCAACGGCGTGCAGAAAGACCTCGCCGAGTTTGAGAAAATCAAGAAGATCTATCTCCTGCCGAATCATTTCTCCATCATGCACGGCGAGGTGACCAACACCATGAAGGTGCGTCGGCCGGTGGTGGCGAAGCGCTACGCCCGCGAGATTGAATCAATGTATTCCTGAGGTATCAGCGGGCACATGGAGGGAATAGCGTTGCGGGATTAGAAAAGAGGGGGATAGAAAAGAATAAGAAGAATGAAAAATCATATCATATCATCAGAGGCAACCCTGCGCGATGCCTTCTGCCGCCTTAATCTCCTTTCGGGAGGGAATATGACACTCTTCGCCATCGATGCGGAGGAGCGACTCGTGGGCTCGCTCACCGACGGCGATCTCCGGCGCGCTGTAATCGCCGGCAGAAGTCTCGACGACTCCGTGGCTGTGGCTTGCCACCGCGATTGCCTGACGCTCTCACACAACGCCGATCGCTACATCGCCGTGCGCAGCGCCCGGCAGCGCGGCGTAAGTATGCTTCCTGCTCTCGATAAGGAGCGCCGTATCTCCGAGTTGATAGATTTGCGCACACTCCGCACCTCACTCCCTATCGACGCCGTGCTTATGGCAGGCGGACGTGGCGAACGTCTGCGTCCGCTCACTCTCGACTGCCCCAAACCGCTGCTGAAGGTGGGCGAGAAAGCCATCATTGACTATAATATCGATGAGTTGCGTGCCAATGGGGTAGACAATATTTTCGTCACCGTCAATTATCTGAAAGAGATGATAATTGAGCATTTCGCCGATCCTCGGTTTGAGAATAAGGTGAAGTGTGTGGCTGAACCGCGCCGCCTCGGCACGATGGGAAGTCTGTCGCTGATCGATGACCTGAAGCACGACAATATTCTGGTGATGAATTCCGACCTCCTCACCTCGCTCAATTACGAAGATTTCTATCTTGCACACCGCGCCGGAGGCGCCGCCCTCACCGTGGCGGCTATCCCCTACACGGTGAGTGTCCCCTTCGCCATCCTCCGCAGCGAAGGGCGCCGCGTCACCGGACTCACCGAGAAACCCACCTACAACTATTTTGCCAACGCCGGCGTTTATATAATGCGCAGGGACATAGCCGCAGGCATCCCTAAAGGGGAATATCTCGATGCCCCGGATCTGATTGAGCAGTTGATAGCGCGTGGCGAAAAGGTAGAGTACTTCCCCATCGACGGCACTTGGATCGACATCGGTTCGCCCGACGATTACCGTTATGCCAACGAACTCATGTCGCGTCCTCGCTGAGAATCGGAGTGCATCGAGTCACCGTATATTCCGTATTCATCGCCTGCAAAGTCAGCATGTCGATTTCATAGCGCTCCCAATCTCTCCCCGCAAATAACTAAAACCCGAATTTTATGGCAGATTCAAATTTCATAGACTACGTTAAAATACTCTGCCGCTCCGGCAAGGGCGGTGCCGGCAGCCGACATTTCCATAGAGCGAAATATGTGCCCAAAGGGGGGCCCGACGGCGGCGACGGCGGTCGTGGCGGTCATATCATCCTCAAGGGCAACCGAAATATGTGGACACTCCTCCCGCTACGCTATCAGCGACATATCTTCGCTACCGACGGACAGTCGGGCGGCGCAGGACGCTCCTTCGGCAAGGATGGTGAAGACAGAATTATTGAAGTGCCCATCGGCACCACCGTATTCGATGCCGAAAGCGGTGAATTCCTATGCGAAGTCACCGAAGACGGCGAGGAGATCAATCTCCTCCGCGGCGGTAAAGGCGGCTTGGGCAACTGGCATTTCGCCACCTCCACCAACCGCGCGCCCCGATATGCGCAACCCGGACAACCCGCCATCGAAAAGGCGGTGGTGCTCGAATTGAAATTGCTCGGAGGTGTAGGTCTGTCTCTTATAGGCATGTGCGAGCCCAGGAGACTCCTGAGCAGCGCGTATGCCGT
>CAMWSV010000116.1 GCA_947177015.1 uncultured Porphyromonadaceae bacterium | reverse complement strand
CCTGGGGCTGGGGTTCCGCCTGGTATCCGTCGTGGGGTTGGGGTGGTGGCTACTGGGGTGGCTATATCCGTCCGTCCTACGGGGCTTCTTATCGTCCCGGCGGCAACCGTCCCGTCGGGCCGCGTCCGGGATGGTCGAGCGGTTCACACCATAACTACGCCGGTCGCACCCCCGGATACAACCACAATAATGGCTATAACCACAATAATGGCTACAACCGCAATCCCGGTTTGAACAGCCATACTCCCGGCTATAACCGTAATCCGGGTCATAACGGCAATTCCACCGTTCCGGTCACCCCGGGCCATAACACCGGCTACGGTCGTCAGCCCGGTCAGGGTGCCTACCAGTCAACGCGTCCCGGTAATAGCGGCACATCTTCCGGTCATCACTCCACCGTAGGTACGCGTCCCGCGACCGGTACATCCACCGTAGGCAACGGCGGCGGTTACCGTCCCTCCACCGGCGGCAGTGGTGTCTCCACGGCTCCCGGTCGCCAGACCGGTTCCGGCGCTTACAAGAGCAACAGCGGCACGAGCGGATCTTCTCACCGCACATATAATTCGAATTCCAACTCCATCTATAATTCCAATTCGAATTCCAACCGTTCGTACAACTCTAACTCCACATCCAACCGCTCTTATAATTCCAATTCCACCTACAACTCCGGCAGCCATCGCTCTTCCGGCGGTTCAATGGGTGGCGGTTATAGAGGCGGCGGTTCCAGAGGCGGTCGCAGATAATAGTCGCGGTTAAGCCACCGTTACGATGCGGGTACAGTAACTGAAATTAAGAAATTCAAAACTATAAATATGTCTACACTATCCAATCGGTCCGGGAGGAAGCCCGGTAAATATATCGGAATCCTTCCGGTAGCGATGATTCTTTTCAGCGGCAGTGCATACGCCCAGGGTGCTGTCGACGCCATGCGTCTTGCGCAGCCGGATATGAAAGGCACGGCAAGATATATGTCGATGGGCGGTGCGTTCGGTGCTTTGGGCGGCGACCTTACCACTCTCTCCATGAACCCTGCCGGCATCGGTGTATATCGTAATCATGAAGTCGGTGTCACTGTAGATCTGGATGCTATCTCCACATCTTCCACATCTTCCGCTGGCAAATTCGGCGCTTCCCGCACACCTTTCTTGCTCAACAATCTGGGCGGTGTGCTCACGCTGAGACTCAACTCTTCGGTGGTGCCTAACCTCAATTTCGGTTTCACTTACAACCGCACCGCAAGTTTCAACAACAGATACGGCGGCAGTCTCGGCAACCTCAACACCTCCATGACCAACTGGATGGCAGGTGTGGCTAACGCTGAGGGAGTCACCGTGGGGGACGTGCAATATACGAATAACTACAATCCCTATAACCCCTACGATGGCTATGCGGCTCCGTGGATGACCATTCTCGGTTATCAGTCGTTCCTCATCAATCCTACGGGCAACCCCGACAGTCCCGTTTGGGAAGGTCAGTATTCTGCCGCTTCAATTCAAGGCCCTGCCACTCAGGGCGCCGGCTACTACAACGTTGAGGAGAAGGGTGGTATCGACTCCTTCAATATCGCGTTTGGCGGCAACTTCGGTAATTTCATTTACTGGGGTATGGACTTCGATATATCCAATCTCAATTATACCCGCAACACCCTCTATGGTGAAAACCTCGAGAATGCGCGCGTAGAGAGCGATCAAGGTATCGAATCCACCACATCCGACTGGAATCTTAAAAACTGGTATAATATTTCCGGCACCGGGTTCACATATAAATTGGGTGTAATCCTGCGTCCCATCCAGGAGTTGCGTATCGGTGTGGCATTCCATACCCCTACTTATTATACCCTCACCCAGACCTTCTCCGCTCAGACAGAGGCTTATTACAACGGCGGGAGTACCCCTATCGTAAATCATTCCAATGCCGACAAGAACGGCAATTACGAACCGGGCTACAACGACCTTCGTTTCGTATCCCCCTGGAAAGTGATGGTGTCGGCGGCAGGTGTTATCGGCAACAAACTTATCGTATCAGCCGATTATCAGTGGGATCTCACCTCGAAGATGCACTTCAAGGATCCTTCTTACTACGGCGGATACTATTACGATGGTCCGAACTATAACGATTACTTCAACTCCTCCTATAATTCATACGATGCCGACGGCACCAACGCCGCCATCAAGAGTCTTTACAGCGATATCCACACTCTCCGCCTCGGCGCAGAGTATAGGGTCACGAAGAATTTCAGTGTTCGTGCCGGTTATAGCAATGTATCGTCGGGAGTAAGACACGAAGCCGAAATAGGCAACGTTCCCGTCTACACAGCCGGCACGATGCCCGACTACTCGTTCCGGAATGCCACCAACTATATCACCTGCGGTCTCGGATGGCGTAGCGGCGGTTTCTATGCCGACCTCGCATACGTGCATAAGAACAATTCCTCTACTTATCACGCTTTCAGCGACGACTCCGACGCCGGCAGAATGATGAGTCCCACTGCTAAAGTTAGTTTCAACTCCAACCAGGTGGTGATGTCGCTCGGCTATAAATTCTAACACTCCTATAATGATATCGAAACCATAAAAAAAATCAGGCTCAGAGAACCGGTTCTCTGAGCCTGATTTTTTTATGGCTTCCGCAATCCCCGCGCGGCATAAGCGGTTGGCGGTCAGAGGTCTTCGAAGTCGCGCCCGGTGATACGCTCCATGCCTACCACGCACATTGCTGCGGCTTCAGCGTCAGCGAGGGCGTGATGGTGCGACTTGAGGTCATAGCCGCAGCGCGCTGCCACAGTGGGCAACTTATGATTGGGGAGTTGCCTGCCGAATACACGGCGCGAAGCATTGCAGGTGCAATAAAATTTATAGTCGGGATAGGTCATCTCAAAGCGGCGGAACGCCGCCTTAAGGCACCCCTCGTCGAATCGGCTGAAATGCGCCACAAGTGGCAAACCCTCTATCACCTGCTCTACTTCAGCCCACACCTCCGGGAAGGTATCGGCGCTCTCCGTATCTTCCGGCATTATCCCATGCACGCGGATATTCCCCGGATTATAATAATTCGGTACCGGATGCACCAGAGAATAATATTTATCAGTGATTTCGCCATCGCGCACCACAATGACTCCCACACTGCAGATACTGCAGGGATTCCCATTGGCGGTTTCGAAATCGATTGCTGCAAACTCTTTCATTATTACACTTCTTTATATATAAGCAGGGGAAATCTTACTTATCTTTATCAATATCTAATATATAATCTAATTTTTTAAAACTTACTTATTCCGAACTCATCACATTCATAATCCTAACGTCCGGTATCCCCGCATATTGTATTCCGGGTTGAACTTTGACAAACTCGGCATCCATATTTACGAAATTATCGCTATCTTTGTGTAAAAATTCAGACTATGGCAGAAATTATCGGCGATAACAGAGTGTTTGGCATCTCCTCGTTTCTGAGCGACGATGCTTCCCGCCATGAATTGGAGGAGTTTATCCTGGCACACAGAGATAAGAATCCCTCGCAATTGCGCTTGAAATACCTCAGCGATAAACGCCTTACGCAATACGATCGTGAAAAACTCGAATTCTTCATCCTCCAACTTGAAGCCTCCTCCAGGTTCGGCAAGAAGATAAGCGGTTTAGCCACACTCTGTTACCCCTCCATGATTGCAGGCGAACAGGCGAGCAACGTCCGTGTATCCCTCTTCCACGCCTCATTGGTGCGCGATGAAAGATCCTTTATCGACCTCACCGCCGGATTGGGTATCGATTTCATGATTATTGCGCGCCGTATCAACCCTGAAGGGAATAACTGCACCGCCATAGAGATGGATGCGATAAAAGCCGATTGTCTCGAAGCCAACCTGCGCCTTAACGGTTTTGCCGGCGCCGTAGTGGTGAATACCGAATCTATCGAATATCTTCGCGGCATGCGGCGGCAGAACATTACTTACGAACTGATATACGTTGACCCTGCGCGCCGTTCCAAATCCGGCGGGAGAATCTACGACCCTGCCGACTGCACTCCGGATATCATCACCAACCGCCACCTGCTCCTCGCCGCAGGCAGAAGGATACTGATAAAGAACTCCCCGATGCTCGACATCACCAAGTGTCTTGAACTATTTCCTGAGGCGAAAAACATATACATCGTCAGTTACCGAAACGAATGTAAAGAGATATTGGTGGATATAGACCGCGAAGCGGATCCCTATGACGCATTGCAGACTTCCGCCAAGCGCATCATCGCCGTGGATATACGAGAAGACTCCGATATCAGGCAGGAATCATTTACTTCCGAAGAAATCCGGCTCAAATACACTGCCGGCTATGTAGACCCCGAAGAATTGGAGGAATATGAAGGTGCGGATCATCATGAATTTCCTGAAGAGTCTGCGGATGAAGATCATCATATATGCCCTGAGGGGAATGAAGGATCGGCACACCCTGAGTCTGCCGGAATATCTCGTCAGTCGTCGGATTCACGGAATTCTCAGAATTCTCCGGATTTTCAGGATTCTAAGAAGGTTACATTATGGCTTTACGAACCATCAGTCGCGATTATGAAGACCGGCGCGTGGCGCATACTCGCCGAGCGCTACGGTTTGCGGAAATGTTCGCCGAATTGCCACCTGTTTATTTCAGAACGATTCCGTCCCGAATTTCCCGGCAGAATATTGCGCTTAAATAGGGTAATCAGGAAAAAAGATATCAAATCCCTGAAAGGGGAGAAACGCAACGTGGTGGTCAGAAATTATCAGATGAAAGCCGATCAGTTGGCTGCCAGACTCAAGGTAATCCCCGGAAGTGACAGGTATATCTACGGTCTCACCGCCGGCGATAAGGAACGCCCCCTCCTGATTGAAGCAATACAATCCTCACCCTCCGGACTTATACATAATTAACATTTATTTACAAATTTACAATTTTTAACATATATAGAATTTGATGCTGAAAGGAATATTGCTTAATTTTGCATAAGCGTCCTCACAGACATTAAACAATATGAAGATTCCTTACTCACATATAATAAGAAAATTACTCCCTTTGGCTCTGATGGTCTTCGGATTCGGGTGCTCTTTCGAGGTCAGTGCCGACTCCAAAGATGATTTCGTGGTGGTCATCGACGCCGGGCACGGTGGCAAGGATTACGGTGCTGTAGACAACAATGCCAACGAAAAAAGCATCAATCTTGAAGTTGCTCAGCGCGTTGCCGAACTTATCAACAAAAAGATGAAGGATACTAAAGTGGTGATGACCCGCAACAGCGACATATTCGTCTCACTCCAGGGTCGCGCCGACATAGCCAACAAATCCAAAGGGGATCTCTTCATCTCGATCCATACCAACTCGGTGGATCTGAAGAATAAAAACCGCGCCTCCATAGCCGGAGCATCCGTATATACGCTCGGTCCCAACAAGGATGAAGCCAACAAGGAGATTGCGCGTCGCGAAAACGCCGTGATCGAGATGGAAAGTTCCTACAGACAGAAATACAGCGGTTTTGACCCCAACAAGGATGAATCCTACATCATCTTCGAGATGGCGCAGAAGAAAAACCTTGCTCAGAGTAATCGTTTCGCCAAGATGGTGCAAGACAATCTTGTCAAAATTGCCGGTCGTAAGGATAGGGGAGTGAAGCAAGCCGGTTTCTGGGTGCTATGGTCTACATCCATGCCTGCCGTGCTCGTCGAACTCGATTTTATCTGCAACCCCGAAAGCGCAAAATTCATGACCTCCAAAGAGGGTGTGGAGAAACTCGCTGATGCCATCTTCCAGGCAGTGAAGACCTACGAGCACAACTATCGCCAGTCAATCAAAATGGCAGAGAATGAATCCTCCGACGCCGATACCGACGATTTCCTCCTCGCTCAAAACACCGCCGATACCCGCTTTGTCGGGCTCTCCAACGGTAACGTTAAAAAAAAAAGTATATCGGGTAGCAATGCCTCGGCGCGCCGGGTATCGGATAGGAGAGTGGAGAGAGGGAAGAGAGAGAAAGGAGATAAGAGAGGGGGATCCGGAAGCGAGGGGAAGAAAGTATCGGATAGCAGGAGAGGGAAAGAGACTGTTAATATAGAGGATATTCTGGCATATATCGAAGAGAATGGGGATGAATCGTATGGCGCCTCTTCTGCTGAAGCGCAACCGGCGGTAATAGGTATCGCCTACCGTCCCGCAGCCGATGAGCGCGACAAGAGTCATTCACACCTCGACGCCACACGCAACCAGCGCAAACCGCGCACCACCTCCGACGGACGTCGCCGCCGTTCATCGGCATCCAGGCGCACCTCCGATGCCCGGGTGGTAGAGGGGGAGATCACTCTCTCGCGTGAATTCACCGGTGAATCCTTCGTAGCCGATGAAATAGAGAATGTCGACCACGCCGACGCCGCTGACAGCAATCAGATATCTTCTAAAGATAAGAAGGGCAAAAACAAAAAGAAATCTTCAAAAAAGATTTCAACAAAAAAATATGCCACCCAATCCTCCGGCAAAGAGGATAAATCCTCGTCTGCCAAGAACCGCAAGGCCGATCCCGAAAAGATGAAGACCGCCCGCCGCAATGCCCGCAACGACAAAGACAACAAAGGCAGCAAGGATAACGGAAACAAACATAAAGATAAAAAGGATAAGAAAGAAAGTACCGAAAAAGGATATAAAGCCAAAGTTAATAATGATAGGAAGGATAGAAAGG
>CAMWSV010000115.1 GCA_947177015.1 uncultured Porphyromonadaceae bacterium | reverse complement strand
GTAATTTACATTTAACCGATACCGAAGAATTTTACATTTAACCGATACCCGGCGGGAGATTCTCAGTGAGAATCTCCCGCCTTTTACCTCAAATCTTCATAGAGGTTGCACATAGATATTTAAATCACGCTGATAAATCCCCGGGGTCCTACGTAAATATGTGTAGGAAACCCGGGGTTCCTGATTCTTTTTTTGCGGATTCGCAGATGCCGGGCCGGTAGGCTCCGGGGCGCGGAGAAGGCTACCGGCAATGGATAATAAAAGAGGGCGCATAAGCATCTGATGTGCTTATGCGCCCTTTATTATTGCTGCCACCGGATTGCGGTGGATTGCATCATTTCAGCATTACTTGCGGATGATTGCCTTCTTGCCGTTGATGATATACATGCCGGGTGCGAGGTTAATCATCTGGTCAGCGTCAGCGTTGAGAAGAACCACCTTGCCGTCGAGAGTGTAGACATTGTAGTTGTCTGCGCCTTCAACACCGATAATCGCAACTCCTGTGGCACCCAACTTCACAATGTAAGTAACCACGATGTCAGTCAAGGGGAAGTTGCAGGGTTCCATATCAGGATCGCCGTCAACACAGAGTGTCATTGCGGGAATCTTGAATGTGTATGAACCTTCTACCCATTTGTAGCCATCCTTCGCTGTGATATCCCACGTCATGGTGTTTTCTTTCTCCTTGGGATAAGTGTTCTTCAACGGAACGAGTACATTTTCAGGATCGTAGAGAGCACCGGTCTTGTTATCGTATGATACCGTGGAAGCACCTTCTACGGTGAGTACGATATCGCCTGAGATACCATCTGTGAAGTCAGTGCCTGATTCCGGAGTCATAGCCCATGAATATTCCTTCTGTACAGCGGGGAGGAGGATATATTCGATTCTGCCTTCGGGCACGGATTTACCGTTGGCTGTGAGGATTCCTTCGGGGAATACTACGGTATACTCACCGGGCTGCGTGTAGGCGGGATTACCCATCTCAAACATCAGCATGAGCACCTGGCCGCTTACCTCATCCTCAGCGAAGGGGCTCACACCCATGAACTGGAGGCTTTCATAATCCACCTCTGTCACAACCTGAGGAGCCGCAGTCGAGCCGAGTTCCTTATAGAGAAGTTGAATCTTGGCTGTGCTCTTCTCGTTGATCTCTACCTCGGGAGCAGTCACGAATGCGAGGATAGCCATACCCATCTTCATATAAGTTTCGTCGAGAGTGCACTCATTCTTGGAGGGAGTGCTCATTTTCACGAAGTCCTCGAATACCGGGACTGTAGCGCCGGGCACAGTCATTGTGTATTTGAGTTCGCCACCTTCTACAGCGGTCACTGTCTCACCTTCCGCTACCTCGAAGAGGCCGTCGGGGATAACCAATGTGTAGTCGCCTGCCTGGAGGAATTTCTCATCGGGCTGGTAAGAGAACATGAACGTGAAATTACCTATTACGTGATCATCCATATTTACAGACTCATACATGATACCTTCGGGCACTTCTGCATCTTCTGCCATGATACCGATTTCCGAGATAACTTCGCCGCCATAGAGGAGTTGTACCTTTTCAGTAGAACCTTCTACAAACCGTCCGTTGGTAGCCGAGAGCGACAATATACCCATACCTACGGCTGCCTCGGGATCTTCATCAGCACCGTAACTTTCAGTGAGATCAAACTTGAAGTTTCCGGGCATTGAGGGTTTCAGGAAGTCTGATACCGCCATCATCGGAGCCACCACGTACTGGAGGTCGATTGAGGGAGATTTAACCACAGTGTTCAGGAGCAGAGCGCCTGCGGGGATGTGTACGTAGTAAGTGTTTGCATCTGTGAGTGCGGGAGTGATCACCACCTGTGCGGTAGCGGCGCCTACACCAAATTCATCGTCGCCTTCAGCGAGAGTAAGGAGTTCCTCCTCGGGCATTGCGGCAGTCTTGATTTCTACAGTGTACTTGCCGTCGGCAGTGATATCGACATCTTTGTAGTCACCTTCGTAGATACCTTCAGTGATTTTCTCCTTGTAGTAAACCAAGGGCTTGATATCGGGATTGGCGGTGATCATCATCACGTTGTCGAATGAGAGAGAGATAGTGGAGAGTTCCTTCACCTTGGAGCCTGCTTCGAGAGAAGCGTTCACCTTAGTGGTGAGTGTGTGGAATTCGTAAGTGAAGTCATCGGCATTAAATACAACCAGCGATGAAGAGGCTGTTGCAGAGCCACCCTGCAGTGTACCCTTCTCTATCACAAACTTGAAGTTGCCCATTTCCGGAAGATCAGCAAGTTTGGTAGCATCGTCGGGAGTGAAACTTACGTAAGCCTGACTGAGCATCAGACTTGATTTGGGCTCAGCGCCTGAGTAAGTCACGATTTCCTCATTGGTATCGGCATCGATAAGTTTAGCCTTGGGAGTTTTTGCAGAAGGATATACTGATTCGTAGCCCTTATACATGATCTGGTTGAGATCCTCAGCGAGAATATAGTTTTCATCATCGTCGCTGTTCATCAACTGCACGTCGCCTGCGCCGGTAGCGGTAGTGGCGAGTGTGCCGAGGAGTCCGGGATACATATTGATACCCTGATAGTATTCGAGGATGTTCGCATTGGGATATACTCCTGCGCCCTCACCATCGGGGATAGTCACCTTGAATACACCCTTCGGGATGTAGAGGCATACGCCGTAGTTGGCGGGAGTAGCCACATTGTAGGGGCTGTTGAGAGTGAATGTGATTGTATTGTCTTTAATCTCAGCCTTGTTCCAGTTGCACTTCACTGTGGGAGTTGAAGTGTTATTCTCCTTAAGGAGGTTCTGAGCAGCCATGATGCCTGCGCCGCCGGCGTATACTGCGTTAAGCCAGTTGGGGAGAAGTTCGATCTTCGCGCCCTCGGCGTAGGTGAGAGTGATTGTAGTGAACTCTGTGATGCCCTCTTCGCCGGGAGTAACTTCAAGATTGTTCTTGTCGCCTGCGAATGTAGCAGTCTTCGGAGATACGGTGAAGTCGATGTTCTGGCCGATCATCACTGTGATTGTGGTAGCCTTGTTGGCATATTCTGACCCGTCAACCTGCTTGAATGCGCCTGCGGGGATGTTGAATTCATAGATACCAGGCTCGGTGATGTTGGCGCCATCCTTCTTGAAGAGATTGTTGAATGCCACGGTAGTCGAACCTGCAGCACCTGCCTTTGCGTTTGCAGTAGTGGTCTGACTTGCCTTAACTGTGACGAGGGTCTCGCCATCCTTGCTGAGAGTGATCTCTGCATTCTCATCAGACACGTTCACCTGCTTGGCAAAATTGAGCGAAAGACTGGCGATATTGTCTACACCTGCTTCGTCGGCGGGAGTTGACTTATAGATAGGAGCGTATTCAACGCCGCCTACCATGTTATAGGCGGGGATGTTGACCTGACCGTTCTTGTTCGCAGTCTGACCGGTGATACATACGAGGTTGGCGGGGATAGCAACAGTGTAAGCCCCGCTCTCGAAGATCTCGCGGTTGTTGATGTTGGAATTCGTTGCGCCCTGCGGAGCGAGTTCGGCTACTACAGTGTGACCGTCTTCGCTGATGCTCTTGAACTTATACTGATAACTGTAAGTGTTCGAGATCGCTGCTGAGCCGGTGTATGTGCCGCTGTAAAGTGTGCAGACAGTTGTATTGGCAGTCTGAGCCGCAGTAAACGTACTGCTCTCGGGGAACTGCACTGTGATTTCCTGCAGGTCGGCGAGAGTGAGGTTAGAAGTGGTAGGATCGGGAAGGATCTTGAATTCGCTGTTGGCGAATGCTGTAGAAAGCAACTTTGTAATCGAGAGAGCCGAGTTCTCATAGTTCACTTCACCGTTAGTCACCTCTATAAGACCCTTGGGAATGTTAAGAGTGAGATACTTGGTCGTGGCACTGTTTGCAACCAGCATACCCGACATATCATCAGCCTTGAGGGTGAGCACATTGTCCGCTACGGTAGCCGTATAGTTAGTGATAAGGCTATTCTTACCGAGATTGTATATGCTGAGGCTTGCGCTCTCCACACCTGCACCTGTATTCAACTTAAGGGTAGTCCCTGCGGGCCAGGTAAGCGTTATAGTCTCATATTGCGCGAATGAGTATGGGCCGCCACCGGCTTTGATCGACATCTCGTATGAAAGTTCTTCCTGCACGGTGAAACTCCATGAGTATGCAGCGCTCAAACCTTTGACTTCAACAAGACCCTCGGGAACCTGCACTGTATATACACCGCCTTCCAGAGGCTTGGGAAGATTGATGCAGAGACGGCCGGTCCATTTGCGGTCTACTGTGATGTCGGTAGAAGTCGCGGGAATAGTATAGAGTGTCTCTTCACCTTTCAGGATTACTACATCACCCTTGCAGAGACGATTGATGTTAGCACCGGCATCTCCGGCAGGGAAGTTGAGCCATACCTGCTGGATATTTTCGGTTGATGAGAGTTTCTGACCATTGAGCGGGTAACTGATATCTCCCGTGCCGCCGTTGGGCGGGATGGGATTTGCAATAGTGAAACCCCATTTCTTACTATAGTCATTGTAGACGTAAGCACGGTTGGGGAGTCCGTCAACTGTCACAACACCTTCAGGAACATCAATGCGGTATGTACCTACGGGGAGCACGGAATCAAACTTGATGTTGAGAGTTTTATCATCCACGCTGATGTGGTCTGCATCGGTCACTGCCCACTTGGATACGAGAGTCAACTTCTCGACAGTAGAAGTCGAATCATCGCGGTAGAGGGAGATAGATAGATTCTCGTCAGTGCTGAGAGTCACTGCCGATGCAAATTCCATCGATGCTCCTTCAATGTTATACGTCGGAAGGGCGTAGGAATCATTTGCCGGAGTCAGGGCCACGGGAACCGCAACCTCAACATCCGCATCGGCAGCATCCGCCGCTGCGTCACCTTCGGCAAGAACAGAAATACCGGGAAGCCCGGCTGTGACAGCATAGGATGTGACTCCTACTGCTGCTCCCAGGGTCAATAACCCTGAAATGAGTAAAGATTTTTTCTTCATCTTCTGTCTGGTTAGTACTAAAAGTTAATATTAAAATAAGTATTTGTCAATGAGTTTAATAGTATTCTTATCAAAAAGTAAACAAAACACGCAGTAAATGTAGAGAAATTGGATTGGTTGGCTTGCATTTTGCTACATATTCGTTGATTTGTGATAACCGATGTATAGAATACCGATAGCAAAGTTAGCAAAACTTTTTGAATATCCAACATTATTTCCATTTTTTTTGCATCTCATCCCGATATTTGCGTTTTACCACTGAATTAATTAACTTTACACCCTGATTCCTCTACATCATATTTTTCTATCCGGCGAATCTTTCGGCTGAATCTTTAAAGTATGACCCGTACGGAATCTTATTGCATCCGGCTTCAATTAATTATGTATATGATTATACCCCGATTTTTAAGGAGTGTGCTCCCCTGCCTGGCGGTGGCGGCTGCCGCCGTGCCCGGTAGTAGCGCGGCAGCCGTCTCCCATCCTGATTCCTTGATCTCGATGAAGGCATCAAACACCAAAATAATATATATCGACGGCAAACCTGCAGATAAATCCGCCGAACTCTCCCAACGCGATTCAATAATTAAGGTGATCAGCAATTTCTATTATGATCAGTTCCGGCATTTTCAGGATCCGGATGCACCCTATTTCTTATTTATGAGTAAGGAGGCGGGACTCTCGATGGGTATCGGAGGCAGCGTGCGTTTGCGCGCTTATTATGATTGGAACGGGTCTATGCCTACCCCTTCGTTCGCCCCTTCCACTATCCCCGTCCCTGCCAATCCCCTCTCGATGAGGCATTTTTCCACCACTCCAGCCGGCACAGGACTTTTCTTCCGAGTTATCGGGTATAACAGGACTCTCGGAAATTACCAACTCTATATCGAGACGGATTTCACGGGATATCAGAGCCGTGGTCTGAAACTGAAGAAGGCTTACGCCATGGTGAGGGATTTCACCGTAGGCTACGCCAATTCCACATTCTCCGATCCGGCTGCCCAGCCCGTAGTAATCGATGCGGCAGGCAATAATAATAAGTTTTCGAATACTTCGGTGCTGGTACGCTATATGCCGCGCATCGGGAAGAGATGGTATGCCGGAGTGTCGCTGGAGACTCCGGCTTCCGCTGTGGATCAGACCGGCACTTCAGCCGCGCCGCGCAGCGAGTGGCTGCCGGATTTCGCGGCTCTCGCCCAGTATGAGTGGGCTCCCGGTCAGCACGTGCGCCTGAGCGGTATCCTCCGCACCCTCCCCTATCGCAACCTCCTCAGTGGCGAAAATCATAATCCCCTCGGATGGGGTCTGCACCTCAGTTCTGTAGCACGACCGGCTGGAAATCTCACCGCCTACGCCAACTTTTCCGTGGGGCGCGGCATCGCAGGTCTCGGCGGGGATATGCAATATGGGCACTACGACCTGCTTCAGAATCCTGCCGTCACCGGCAATCTGTATGCGCCGATGACTCTCGGCTGGTGTGCGGGTCTGCAATATAATTTCCGTCCGGATTTCTTTCTCTCCGCGGCGGCAAGTCAGACTCACCTCAAGGTGCGCCGCCCGGCTCCCGCCGGTGAGTATAAATGCGGCACCTTCGCCTGCCTCACCGCCTTCTGGAATATCCTGCCGCGCGTCAGCGTAGCAGCCGAACTCGACTACGGCCGCCGTCAGAATATCTCCGATGCCGCGCGCAACGCCTGGCGCCTCAACGCAATGTG
>CAMWSV010000114.1 GCA_947177015.1 uncultured Porphyromonadaceae bacterium | reverse complement strand
TGAGTCTTTAAACTCTCAAAGTCCACAGTTACATGCTTCCCCCAACAAAATCATATCTCCTAAACCTCTACAAACAAACATGCTATCTGGGGACGAAGTATTCAAATATATGAGCCCAAGAGGGATATTTTCATTCAAACCATCATTTTTCTTTTCCCCAAAACATGTATTATCTATTTTCATATACTGATATTACCTTTTATCTGATAATGATTCATTATCTTCCGATGGATTATTACCTTCTGATGGATAATCTTAAATTATCTTTAATGGATAATGGCGTATTATCTTAATTCGATAATAATTATCTTTTATGGATAAACTTTAATTTCGATCTCTAATTCGAGGTTCTTAGTTACGATAGTCTTTCAATAATTCACGAAGTTTTTTACGAGTATTGAAGATTCGGGCTTTTACGGTGCCGAGAGGCATACCGAGTTTTTCGCTGATTTCTTCATACTTGTAACCGGCGATGTGCATGTTAAAGACCTCACGGTAATCAGCAGGGAATGCTTTAAGCAGGCCTGTGATTTCGTTAACGGCGAATGCTCCGTCGGGCGACTGGTAGGAGGTGTCTGTGGCGTTGGTGATATGATAGAGATCCTCAGAGGTGTCTACCATAGTGTTTTCACGCGAGGCTTTCCTATAGTTGTTGATGAAAATGTTACGCATAATGGTGAGCATCCATCCTTTGAAGTTGGTGTTCTCAGCGAATTTTTCTTCGTTTTTGAGAGCCTTCAAAGTGGTGTCCTGCACGAGATCATGCGCTTCTTCCCTATTCGTGGTAAGTTTCATCGCGAACGACATCAGATTACCCTGAATACCCAATACGGAACTTTTGAATGTGGGCTTGCTGTCCATTTTAGATAATATGCTTTATCACAATTAGAGGCCGTGGGGAGTTCTATCCCCGCTGGCGGGATGATGAAAAGCGGAAGTTCAGTTAATTACCAATCCGGGCATATAGCCAGAGACCTTGCGTTGTGGTTGTTACCCTCCGCGGAAACTGCTATATGCGACGGAGTTCAGCACCTCCTGCGGCTTGGCTCTTGCCGATCTTCTTTTTTTCAACAAGCAAATATACTCATTTAATCTGACTTTGGCAAATATTCGGGTATATTTTTTATGTTGCTGTCAATAAATTTTTCGCTTCGACTATAGGCTTGTCGGCATCAGAATCTGCCGTCGGGGAGAGTGGGGACCTATTTTTCGGCGCGGCGGTCGATAACCTCTACAAGAAGTATCTTGGTGGCAGTCATACGGGTTACCTTGATTTCGAGGCCGTTGATGTCGTAGGATTTTCCTGCTTCCGGCAATGATTCGAGATAATCGAGAAGGTAGCCTGCCAGAGTGTGATAGTCATCGCTCTCCTTGAGATCGAGATGGAATTTATCGTTGATTTCGTCAATCTCTACTCTTCCGCTGAATTCGTAGTGTCCCGGTGCAATCTCGCGTGAAGTGACACGATATTTGTCATGTTCGTCTTCTATTTCACCGAAAATCTCCTCCACGAGGTCTTCGAGAGTGGCGAGTCCGGCAGTTCCACCGAATTCATCCACCACAATCGCCATACTTTTCTTCTCGCTGAGCATACGGCGCATCATTTTGTTGGCGAGCATCGTCTCGGGGGTGAAGATCACGGGTTTTAGACATTCCTGCCAGTCAGATTCGGTGTTGAAGAGTTCGGAGATGTGGATATAGCCTACAATATCATCGATATCCTCCTTATACACCACGATTTTAGACAATCCGGTGGCGATGAATTTCTTGATAAGTTGGGGGCGGGTGATACGGTCGATTCCGACAGCGACGATCTCATTACGCGGTGTCATGCAGGCTCCGATGGTGGTGGTTTTGAAGTCGATTGCATTTCTGAAAATCTTGACCTCGTTTTCCACGGCGGTAGTGGCGGGCTGGGAGTCGAGCGACTGTTCAATATAATCGTCGAGTTGCTCGATAGTGATGACACTGCTCACGGCTCCGGAATTTTCAATATTGAAGAGTCGCATTATCCCGCGCGAGATGCCTGTGATGAGCAGTGTGAGCGGATAGAGTATGATATAGATGAGATATAGCGGGAGAGCCATCAGCCGCATTGCGAAGTTGGGATTGATGCGGAAGGCGGTCTTGGGTATAAATTCCCCTGCTATGAGTATGATGCCGGTGGAAAAGATAGTATTGGTGATCAGCACGAGGGCTTCGTTATTAAACCATCGTTCGAGAAATGGATTTATCAGAAACGAAATCGTGATACCGTAAATTACCAGTACGATATTATTGCCTACGAGGAGTGTTGAGATAAAGAGGTCTTCGTGGCGCATGAAGCCGCGCACGATACGATTTACCATTCCTCCGCTGCTGGCATCGATTTCGGCGCGCACGCGGTCTGACTGCACGTAAGCGATTTCCGAACCGGAGAAGAACGCCGAGAAGAGTATCGCTATAACAGTTATTATGAGAGCACTTTCAAATTCCACTATCTGAATAGTTTTTTATTTTAGTAAGTAGAGTTGCCTCAGCGCCGCATCATCTCACGAATGAAGTGGCGGCGTGAGGATGCAGAGGTTGGGGAGCGGTGTGCATTCCCGGGGGAGGCGCTGATTGCTGAGGAGATGTGGCGGTGGGATTACCGGAAGTGCTGTTTCCTCCGGCAGGTTGCCCATGGGCGCCATCACCGCCCGACTTGATATTATCGCGATCTACGGGGAAGATACCCAACGGCTTATTTATTCTGTATCCCGAGAAATCCTGACGTGCGGTGAAGCCGTATCCCTCCATCATGTGGGTGGCGTTTTCGATATGTATGAATGAGTCGCCATATACTATACCCTTATTCTGATCCCAGAACACCTGCGGCGACTGAAACAGTTCCTTAGGTTCTTTGGTGACCTCTACCCTACCGTCGAGCCGCCACAGATTACGGTTTCTGAAGAATGTGGCTGAATCCGCGGCAATCGTGGCGATTACCTTAAGTTTGCGATCATACTTACGCAGATATATCCCCTCAGGGAATTTCCAATAAGGTTCGTCGATATTGTCGTACACGTCCCAGAGCGGAGCCACTATTCTATACTGAGTGATTCCGGAGTCGCTGATAAGGGTAGAGATATTGCGGCTGCGCATGGTAGGCATCTTTGAAGTATCGATACCCGACGCCACATTAACCTTCACCTCCTCGCGGCATGCGCCGGCAAGCAGGATCAGAGCAATGGTCAATATCGGCAGCAATCTGCCGCGGCAGCATAATATCCTCATTTCAGTGACAGGATTTTATGATCAGCATTGCAAGAAATATTAACGTATCTTACGCTGCCAGAACCATAATTCGTTGAAATTCACACCCACAGTGATATTGAAATAGTTTTCGCCGAGGAGTTCCTGCGGGTAAGCCCTGCGGCGTTTCCATTCCAGTCCTATATTGATCATCGTCTTATCCTGGGGAGTGTGCAGTCCCACGCCGGCAGTGACACCGTATTCTCTGACACGGTCGGAACCTATCTTGAGATAATCATCGCAATAATATGCGCCGATACGATAAGCCATTCTCTGCGCATAATTGCCGCGGAGTTTCGGCACCCATTCGCCGCCCACTGCATATTTGATGCGATCGGCGAAGTCCATGCCCTGGAATACCATCACCTCCGGATGCTTAAGATTATATACCGGGGAATATTTCGCTTTGCTCCACTGCTGATATGTGAAGTCGAACTCCACTTGCCAACGCGATGTGCGCTCGTGGCGGAAAGAGACGCCGGCACCAAACGACTGCGGAGTCTCGTAATTGCCCTTGGCTTTGAGGAAACCGACGGTATCGGGGAGTGTCTCCTGAGTCATTTCCTGAAGGGTGACCCATGTCTTGCCGTGGAGTGATTTCTTCGGAGTGTAGGTCAAGCCGAAAGTCATCGAGTTGTCGCGGCTCAGGCGTGTGGTATACTGCGCACCGATATTGATATCCCAGTCGCGCACCTGCATCACGTGTTCAAGAAGCGTCTGGCCGGAATTGCTCGGATAGGAATACACATCGTTGATGATATTACCGAAGTTGTATGATACATTCACGCCGAGCGAAAAACCCTTCACCTTGCCGGCGATGCCGAGATAAGCCATTGTGATACCTCCGCGTCCTTGATTCTCAACGGCTCCGTGGGATATATCGTTGCCGAAAGCATATCCTACAGAGGTATAGGGGAGCATACCTATCGACATGCCGATAGAGCGATGCAACGGGAATTGCATCGTGACATAATCGAGGCCGCCACCCGTGGCGTGAGACTTTGCGGAACCATCCTTGCTCCAGAGCATCGACACGTCGGCGCCCATATCAAAGAGGAATGTGAGAGAATCTATCGAGGCATACGACGCCGGATTCATCACATTGATCTGCCTTCCGGAATTCATAGCATATCCCACGCTACCCATCTGGCGCTGCATGGATGTGGCGCGGTCGCCGATTATGCCGTATCCGTACATTGAGTACGGTGTGACCTGCACCTGGCTCATTGCCGGAATTGTCATTGCGGCCACGCCGGTCAGTACCATCGCCACACGCTTCAGAAGATTCTTCATTATACCTTAATATATAAGTAAGTTGTTTAAATTAGTTTGAATATAAACAGCGATTATGAATTCCACACTACCGGGAATATCTCAGACTTTTTCGCGGTCTACTTTTCGTTAAAGTCGTAAATCATCCTTATCCCAGATGCCACGAGATGCGGCATGTGCTTCACCTCCACTCCCATTTCCTCCCTTGCAAGCAGCGCCGCCAATAGCGCGGCATCTCCACCGCAAAGCAGTACTTTCCTTACTCCCGACTTTCTACCTCTGCGGATGGCAGCCACAATCTCATCGAGCCATCCCCCCTCGACTCCCGCTATGATTGCCGAGCGAGTATCCCTGCCGAAGCGGTCGAAATCCTCAGGCGCCTCCTCAATCATGGGGAGAGCCGCTGTAAAATCATGCAGGGCGCGAAATCTCATCTTGAGTCCGGGCGATATGTTGCCACCGTTGAAATTTCCCGCCTCATCCACACGGTCGATTGTGAGAGCCGTTCCGGCATCTACGATTATCATCGGCACGGCGCCCTCAAGCGCCACGGCCCCGCATGCTGCCGCCTTGCGGTCGAGTCCCAACGTGTGGGGAGTGGCATAGCGAACCCCTATCGGGAGCGGAGTAGCCGAAGTAATCAGCAGGAAACGCTCTTCGCCGAGCCGGTTGCGGAGTGATTCAGCAAGGCGAGGATCGAAATGTCCTACCACTGCCATAGCGCACTCGGGCATTTCTCCCTCGCGGCAAATCTCCTCAATCCACTCCATCAATCCCTCGATATCGCCTGCCTCGAAATACCGCACTTCCGGAGCACTTCCCGACACTCCATCTATCTCCGCCGGGAAAAGAGTCACCTTCAGTCGGGTGTTGCCACCGTCGATACTGATAAATTGTGAGTTCGGATTCATCACTTCTTATCCTCTTCAGAGGCAGTTTTATTTTCCGGGTTCCCTTTGGATGACTTTTTCCCCTTACCTGCCGCCTCGCGTTGCTTCTGTTCTTTTTGCTGGCGGAAGGCTATCATCCATGAAGCCACCACCTGTATCACGGCGCCCGCGAGTGAGAACGCCACTACATCCTTCAGGATAGTCATGGGACCGATGAAGGGGAAATCGGCGAATTTTCTTTCGTTATAGAACCAGAAGAATGCACCGATACAGAAAGCCATTCCCGCCCAGAATTCCAGACGACGCAGGCGGCGGAGTCGCAGGCTATCTTCAGGATCGTTGACACTCACCAGTCGGGCGAAGGTATATATCAATGCTCCGGCGGCATAAATCCACTTGAAGATATTCATCCAGTGGAATGCCTCGCCCACACCTGCCATAAACGGGCCGAGCATCGCCACAGCCACAAGAAGCAGACCGAATGTGGCGACGCCTTCCATCTTCTTGCGACGGGATTCCCTTTCAGCAGGGGTCAATTGCTTTTTATTTTTAGCCATTTGATTTTCTTGATTAATCGGGATTATTGGAAATAATCGGAGAGATTGGAAATAATTGGAATTATTGAAGATATCGGATTATCCGGCGGTGGAATAATCTGCGGACTTTATCTTCCAATTCATCTTTGGATCCGGCTATGATTTTGAGACTTCTTACTCCTTTATCAAGTAGACGTCTTCCGAGGGGCGCTGCATGTGAAACTGCTCGCGTGCCACCTGTTCGAGATCTTCCTCACCGTTTTCGATAGCCACTCTTCGCTGGTGGTAATACTCCGTGGAGTCTTCGTTGAGTTTGATCTGACGCTGCAGATCATTGATACGGTTCTGGTATTCCATATTGAGTTTGACACTTGTTTCCTCATTGAATACGAGCACCACAATGATAAGAGTGCCTATCAGCAACACGGGCAGATGCGACTTACGGCGCACCCAGAATGAAAATTTCTTTAATTTCCTCCCCATTATTTACAAAAATCCGTTTTTTTAAGCGCAGCCTTCGCAGGGCTACAATCCATTGAATTTACAAAATTAATCAATCCCCTTTTAACCTCCAAATTTATTTTCCCCTTTAGACCCTATTTTACGAAAAATATAAACGTGGTTATATAAATGTCGCGCGGGGGCAAAACCGTGGTTGGGAGCGTGTTGCACCCCCGGTGTTTTTTAATAAAAATTAGGGTGTAGGGGAGCCGGTGGGGGGGGGGGTAAAGAATAAAAATAGCAAAACCACGGGGCCCCGG
>CAMWSV010000113.1 GCA_947177015.1 uncultured Porphyromonadaceae bacterium | reverse complement strand
GCTTTGAGGGCTTTGGAGAGAGGAAATTTTGGGAAGTGTGTTAAAAAATTATGTTGTAGAACATATTTTTTAAACTTTTTCTTGGAATTAATGTTTAAATATCGTAATTTCGCGGTGCGGATGCTTAAAAAATGTGAATGGAGTCCGGAAGAGACCGGGCGGAGCATTCCGCATGTAAGTATTAGTTATTAATATTAAGTTTTTGAAGTTATGGTAAAATTTCTTAAGAAGGTGATGCGCGCTTACATTGAATCTTGCGCACACGTGTATGACGAAAAGTAAGTTGACTCAGGGCGACGGGCTTCAGCCCGTAAGCCACGGACTAAAAACACACATGAAGAAAAAGACATTATAGTCAGAAAATTAAAAAAACAGTATTATCAAAACGGTGATCGGTGTCTGTAAGCAGGCAACCGGTCTTTTTTTTTGCCCTGAGAGTATTTGCCCCCGGGAAGATTTCGGCGGCTTGGCAGAATTTTCTGCCTGAGGAGTAGATATCTTCGGGGATTTACCGCCCGGGGGGATTTCGGCGGCTTGGAGGATTTATGAGTCGGGATCGTTGGGGAGGGTGTTGAGGGCGTTGCGCTGCAAGCCCGCGAGTTTGGCGCGCTTGATTGGGCTCCCTTTGAAGATTAGGGAGAATTCGGGCTGTGTCAAGGCGAGGATGTCTTCGGCAGTGAGGGTGAGGATTCGGGGTCGCGGGGAGAATTCGGGGAGGGGATGGCGCCGCTCGGAGATTTCTCCGGCTCCCGCCGGGGTTATGCCGTAGATTTCTCCGGCTTTCGCCGGAGCACTATGATAAAGGGGAAGCGTTGCTGATTGAGTGGTTGCGGCGGGATTTTCTTTTTGGGCGTGGCTGTTGAGGGGGCAGCATGATTGGCATAGATCGCAGCCGAAGAGGGTGCGCTTGCCGGCGGGGGTGGACATGGCTTCGAGGCCTTCGGAGGTCCATTCCCCTTTGTGCTCGATGGTGAGATAACTCAGGCAGCGGCGGGCGTTGACGGTGGAGTCGGCACGCAGGGCTCCGGCAGGACACACACGGCGGCATGCACCGCAGTGTGTACATTCGCACGGAATACCACTCCCCTCTTTTTCTTTTTTCAAGGTGAGATTCGGAATATGCCGTGCAACAGGAGATGGGGGGTCGGGGATAAAGGTGGAGATGGGGAGGGTGGTGAGAATTTCGGCAAGGAAGATGCGTGTGCCGTAGCCGGGGATGGTGATTAGTCCGTTGTCGGCACGTGTGCCGATGCGGCAGATTTCAGCCCAGTAGCGTTCGAAAATCGGAGCGGAGTCGATGCAGATTCGGTAGTCGCCTCCGAAAAGTGCCTTCAGGCGCTCTGTGACGCCCGAGAGTCGGGTGCGGAGCACGTCGTGGTAGTCATCCCCTTGGGCGTATGTGGCGATTGCAGGGAGGGTTCTGAGGCGTTGGCTTGCGGCAGGGTATGGGAAGGCGAGGGAGATGATGGATTTTGCGCCGTCGAGGAGTAGAACGGGGTCCTCACGGATAGGGAGGTGATTTTCGAGGTAATGCATCTCCGCCTGATTGCCTGCTCCCAACCAGTTGGTGTAGGCTTCCATAATATCAGCGGCGACAGGCGTCAGGGGGGCTATCCCGGCGGCGCAGGCTCCGGAATCTTCCGCGAGTAGGATATTAAAGAGGGCTTCTTCGGCAGGCATAATCCGGTTTGTAATTATTTTCTGCCGAAATCGGCGGGGATTTCGCCCCAGCGCGGGGTGTCCCATTTCATGATGGGGGTGCGGTAGGAATTGGTGTTGAGCCAGTTGAGGGCGCGGTGCAGCATGGCGAAGAGGCGTTCGTTTTCGGGGGTGGGGGTCAGCGTGGTCTTGATACGTCGGTTTCTGACCCAAGCCATGCCCGAGACGGAATCGGAGTATATGGGGTGGCTCTCCCCTATTTTTGCTTGCAGCGCGAGGGCGTGGACTATGGCGAGAAATTCGCCGAGATTATTGGTGCCCCCTTGCAGGGGTCCGATACGGAAGAGTTCTTTGCCGCTCATGAGTTCGACACCGCGATATTCCACGGGACCTGGATTTCCGGCACAGGCGGCATCTACAGCCCATGCTGTGAGGTCGACCTCGGGATTATCCATATAATCGGGGGTGGCGGCGTGTGCATGATCATACTTCCGGGCACGCTGGCGGCTCATGCCCGCTCCGTCGAGGAGTTGGGAGAGTTCGGCGGTGTCCTGTTCAGCCCCGCCGCGTCGATAAGCCTCGGCTGCCGCTGCCGGCGAGGAATACGATTTATAGCGGGCGTCGGGGAAATTCTTGACCTGTTCGAGGCAGTCTGCCCAGGTGTCGTAGACACCGGGGTGACGTCCTGTCCACACCACATAATATTTGCCTGAACTCATCGGCTCTCCCCTCCTTCCGGCGCTTGGCAATCAGCCACTTCGTGGCGCAGATGGTAGGTGTCGCGGAGAACTTCGAAATCTTCGGGACGGCGCCGGAATTCGGCATCGTCGGCATAGATGTCGTAACTGTCGAGTATTGATTCACGCGAGAGACCGGCGGGCATACGGTACGTACCGGCGAGATGATCCTTAGGTAGAGATACTCCGAAATGATTCTCGAGATTGGAGAGAATGGCGTGAGTGGCTCTCTCCTTCCCCTGCTGCGAATAACCGGCGATGTGGAATGTGGCGATGTCGGAGGCATCGAGCATACGGCGGTTGACGGCGGGTTCGCCATCCCAGGTGTCGATGGCGGTCTTGATCCTTTTCGACTCCTTTATGGCGAGGAGCGCCTCCTCATCCACTATACCGCCGCGTGCGGCATTGACGAGGATAGCGCCCGGGCACAATCCGGAGAGTGCCTTGGCGTCGGCAAGTCCGAGTGTGGGATAAGACGTATCGGGAGTGTTGCCGGCGGTGCGAATCAGCGGTGTATGGAAGGTGACGGCATCTGCCTGCCGCATGAGGTCGTGGAGTTCGAGATACTCCTCATCATCAAATCCTTTATCCTTGCGCGGCGGGTCGCAGACGATTACTTTCGCTCCCAGATGGCGTCCCCACTCGGTGACGATGCTTCCTACGTGCCCTTTCCCCACAACACCCAGGGTCATACGGGCGGGATCGAAGCCGAGGTTAAGGAGAGCGGTCCATACGTACTGCGCCACGGCGGGAGCGTTGCATCCCGGGGCGTTATGCCAGTCGATGCCGCGGCTTTCGAGCCAGGGGATGTTGAAATGATCGAGCCCGATAGTGCCGGTAGCCACAAACTCCACGTCAGACTCACCGAGCAGCGGGGCGTCGCAGCGTGTGCGGGTTCTCACCAGCAATCCGCGTGCATGAGCCAGCGCCTCCGGAGTGATGTCGGCAGGGGCGACGTAGCGGCACTCGAAATCATTTTCCAGTCTCCCTTTGAGGAAGGGTATGAGATTATCTATAATCAGGAGCGGTTTCATAGGAATAATCAGAATCTATGGAGGATAAATAGGAGAGAGGTTGACATGATAGCCAACTGCAGGAACCAGAAGGTGAGTACGCTGCGCTGTAACTCGCGGAGAGTGAATAGATTTGCGAGTTGGAGTGCTATCCAGAGGTAAAAGACGCCCAGATACGCCTCGATATTGTTTAGATCGAGCCACATCGAGAGCATGGCGATGATGCCGAAGGCATTGATCGTGAGCACGGAACGGTGTACGCGTGTATTGCCCGCATAAAGTATCAAGCCGTTATATAGGGATAGGAATATGCCGCCGAGGGTAAGGATGGTGACCAGGGCGAGGAGCAGGAAAGTAGGCATATCGGGGATGGTGGAGAAGATAGTCTGCGGGTGGGGCAGATGCATCTCCAGAGGGTTGACTATGCCGAGCCCGATTGCTACCCAGTAGGGGGCTATCAAGCCGATTCCGAGGGCGAGAAATTCCTTGATGCGCATTGCCCCGAGGAAAAAAGCGCCGAGCAACGAAGCCAGGATAAAAGGGATCATGGCATATTCCATCATGCTGCCTACGGACAGACAGGTGGCTACAAAGAACATGGCGTGGGTGGCGTTGCGTTTTCTGTAGGAATTGAGGAGGGCGGCGAAAATCATGATGCAGAACATCATCACCAGAGGGGCGGCTGTGAGATGCGAACTGATGGCGAAATTGGCGTATGTGAGGGGCAGGAGGAAAGCCGCACCGATCGGTTGGCCGGTGCGGGTGAGTCCGAACTGCTTATTCAGGAGATAGAAAGAGAGGGCACACACGCCGAGTGCTATGATATTTATCGCTTCGCCCCATCCCGGGAGGAAATTCCATACATTCGGAGAGGGGAAGGCGATTCCGAAATCTACCGGGCGCGCATATAGGCGTGTGATTGTGCCGGGGAATGTGAAATCGAGTCCGGCACCGAGAGCGGCTAAAGCCAGACATATCAGAATGATCCATATCATTCCGGCGGGATACAGGACTCGTCGGTTCATAATCAATCCTTATCAGTATCGGGTTTCTGACGGCGCGAGCGCATATAGACAGGGTTTGAGAAAGCGGTCTTGTCGCTGCCGAGTTTCGGACCGCGGTCAACTATTTCGCGCGCCGGATCGAAGGCGTTGGGGTGGGTAGTTGGCTGCCGACGTGTGAAATCGCTGCCACGCCGGGGCGCGTCGGAACGATTGCGATCGAATTTGCGGTCGCCGCGGTCGCAACGATCGAATTTGCGGTCGTCGCGCTTGAAATCTTTCTTGAAATCCTTCTTGAAGTCTTTTTTGAAATCGCGGTCGCGGTCAAAGTCGCGATCGAATTAGCGGTCGAAGTTTCGGTCGTTGCGGTCGAAGTTTCGGTCGTTGCGGTCGCGTGTGAATTTCTTTTTGTAGGGGCGTGTCTCTTTTTCCCAATCAGAGTCTGAGAGACGCTGAGTATGGCGGCGGGAGGGGATTTCTACGTCGGTGTTTTTTACGGAGCCACCATCGGCACGGAATTCATCGTATTTGCCACTGAAGAGCACGTACTCGCGGAGCGAACATTCCAGCGCACCGTTGAGGATGGGGTATTTCACCGAGGGTTTCAATCCGATGGCGGCGAAATGCTCATCCTTATAGCCGAGAATCCACGCCTGCCACCCCTGAAAGTGGAATTTGAGGGTCTCGCCGAGTTGGCGGTAGAGGGTCTCCATATCGGCGGGACGCAGGCGCTCGCCGTAGGGGGGATTGGTGACGATGATGCCGCCTGGGTTATCATTCTCATCCCATTCCTGCATGGGTTTGCAGACGATATTGATATTCTGGTCGAGTCGGGCGGCCTTTATGTTGCGTCGGGCGATCTGCACGGCTTCGGGATCCTTATCGCCGCAGAGGATACGGCAGGTGATGTCGCGCTCGGCGGAATCATCGTTATACAGGCTCTCGAAGAGGTCATTATCGAAATCGGGCCACTTCTCGAAGGCGAAACTTTCTCGATAGATACCGGGGTTGATATTTCCGGCTATGAGGGCTGCCTCGATGGGGAATGTGCCGGAGCCGCACATGGGGTCGGCGAAATCGGTTTCGCCGTGCCATCCGGTGAGCATGATGATGCCGGCGGCGAGCACTTCATTGATTGGTGCTTCGGTCTGGTCTACGCGGTAGCCGCGGCGGTTGAGGGGTTCGCCGCTGGAGTCGAGCGAGATTGTGACTCTCGAATCGGAGATATGGACGTTGAGTTGGACATCAGCCTTTTCCAGACGGATAGAGGGGCGCTCGCCGCAGAGATCGCGGAAGTGGTCGGCGATGCCGTCCTTGACGCGATAGGTGACGTATTTGGAGTGGGGAAAACCGGCGCTGTTGACGGTGGAATCCACGCAGAAGGTGGATTTTGGGGTCATATAGTCCTCCCATTTGAAATCCCTTACGAAATCGTAGAGGTCATCGGGATCCTCGGCAGAGAATTTGGCGATCGGTTTGAGAATACGGAGAGCAGTACGGCAACAGAGGTTGGCTTTATACATCAATTCCAGGTCGCCGTCAAACCGGACCATGCGGATTCCTGTTTCGACGTTCTGAGCGCCCAGTGCGATGAGTTCGTCGCGGAGCACGAGTTCGAGGCCTTGGAATGTCTTGGCCACCATCTGAAAGGTTTTTTCCATCGGGAAATCAGTATTTTTTATGATTTATCAAAGAGTTTTATCCAAGATCAGAAAGATATTTTGTCGTAAGAGGAGGGTGAGCCGGAATTGGCTGCATCGGATCGGGCGGAGTTGCCGTGCGGGCGGTAGGAGGGGGAGTTATTGCTCTGAGAGATTTTGGCAAGGCGCTCGTTGAAACGCGGGTCGCGGTTATAGGTGGGAGTCTGTTCGAGGAGGGTGATGACTTCGTGATCGTCAAATTGCGATGGGAGGAGCACAGCGTATTTGATCTTGGCGGCATCGCGTATCTGCTTGGTGAGTTTCTCGGTGCCGTAGACCTCCTCCATCTGCGATTTGGTGGCGCCTGAGGTGCGTGTGGCGCCAGCCTTATCATCGCTGTCGGCGCTGAATACAATTGGACCGCTGCCGTCGGCATTGCCGCTGCCATCGTCGCGCAGGGTGACGTCGAAGCCCGATGCGAGGATAGTGACCTTCACGGAGTCGCCGAGTTCCGGGTTATCGCCGATACCCCACTTGACGTCGATGCTGTTGGGGAGGTTGGCGGTAAATTGGCGTATTTCGTTGATTTCATCGGCGCGCAGCGGGTTTTCGGCATCGCGTGAGCAGACGAATTTGAAGAGGAGTCGCTTGGAGGTGTTGATGTCGTGGCGCTTGAGGAGGGGGGAGTGGAGGGCGTTGTGGATGGCGTCGGAAATGCGGTGTTCCCCTTCGCCGTAGGCTGTGGAGATTATCGCCGTTCCGGAATCCTTGAGGATGGTCTTGACG
>CAMWSV010000112.1 GCA_947177015.1 uncultured Porphyromonadaceae bacterium | reverse complement strand
GATCTCAACGGCAGACAACCTAAATATTACTCTCAGTTTGCAATGTCGCATATTGAGGATGGGATGCCCCAACTTCTTGAATTTGATGATTTTGAACCTGTAAAATCAATCAATGGCAGGAAGGAATCCTTGGCAGCGGGACAATACTGTCTGCTCAGCGGGCAACGTCTTGCCGATGGCAGCGTGCTGGCGCGTACCGAATTTTTCCACATCGAGCCGGGCAAGGAAGTTAAGGTGCCGCTTGTGGTGCGTCAGGATACTACCGCACTGCAGGTGATAGGCACATTAGACGCAGAATTACTCTATACACCCATAGAATTCTCTCCCGAAGGAGTGAAAGAATCCGGCAAACGTTCGATTCTCTCCACAACCGGGCGCGGTTATTATGCTCTGGGGGTAATCCTGCCGGGACACGAACCGAGTGCACACGCCCTGAACGATATCGCCGAAGCAGCCGATGAACTTACGGCTGCCGACCGTAAGATACTCCTTCTCTTCCCCGATGCTGACGCCGCCCGCCGATTCCGTACCGCCGATTACGATTCGCTTCCGGAGTGCGTTGTCTTCGGCATTGATGATGACGGAAGCATCATGCAGGCGATACGCGAGGGTCTGGAAATTCCGGAAAGCGAGAAAGTGACTCTCCCTTCATTCATAGTGGCTGATTCATTCAACCGCATTATCTACCACAAAGACGGCTACACCATCCGCTTAGGTGATACTTTGGCAAAGATACTTCAAAGCGTGAAATGATTGAACAAATTGCGCCCATACGTGTTGGAATAGTATGAAATAATCCAAATAAATAATTACCATCCACGACACTACTATGAAATACACACTTATTCTCTCCCTGATGATGATACTGGGCATCAGTGCCGCGAAAGCCGGCGACCCGCTCGACGTAAATGCCGCCGATCTCGTAGGCAAGGTTTATGGTGTGGCTGACGCATCGGCAAATCGCAACGAGTGTAGGCTGGAGGCTGGAGAGCGTTTCGGTTATATGCCCGCAAATGAGGATGGTGCAGAATGGATTAATTCTACCGATGGATTCGCAGTGCGCTACAGCGGAATGGCTCCGGAGGCTGACGCGATGGCGCGCTACGATGGAAATAAAGTGGCAGGCTACGGCTATATTTTCTATTTTCCATACGAGGCTTACGCCCGCAAACTGGCCGATTCGGCACAGTGCGAATTCTGCAGCACTCTGCTTCAGGAACTCACCGATATGGCTATCAGCATGTATTCCGATCCTATGACGGATGCCATATTCGATATGAGCGGTGACTATAACGGCAACGATATCTCTCTTACTCTGCGCGAGGAAATCGACCATGAGACTATCACTCCGGATCAACTCGCCGGTTCCGTACCGGCAGATCGCTGCGGTCGTTTCGTTCTGCTCGTAAGTATCGTGCCGGATGCCTATCCGCTCACTGCTTCTCTATCCGAGTGAACGCTGTTTTACCTATTAATTCAGCAGACTGAACTCTTATTATCAGTTCAAACTGATTTTTGAAATAAATAATATATATACTGATTTATATAATCACATTGCCGGTGAGGATTATACTCATCGGCAATATTTATTTTGTATAGTATACTTAATAATGTATATAAGCATCGGATACTTTACCATATATGTGAACATCAAATATTTCATAATATATATAAAAAAGTTACGATCCCTTTCACAAGGAATCGCAACTTCAAATGTTTTTAATAATACATTTAAATTCAAACTAACCTAACATCATGAAACGATTTATCATTCTTTCTGTAATTATAACATCTTCGATGCAGAAAAGGTTTTAAGGGATGTGATTTTTCTTTTATTTTTTTGAGGCTTTTTTGGAAGGCTTTTGGCGAGCGATTTTTGCAAGTGATTTTGGCGAAGGCTTTTTTGGGGTAAAAGGGGGAATACCGTTCCATTAATAGTAACAGACTTCCATCCGGCGTCTGAATCCGGATGGAAGTCTGTTAGTTATGGGTATTCCCTGGAGTTTCCTTCAGGGCACTGATGAGGGAGCCGATTATCAATAGGATTGTTTATTTTGCTCTCTTGGAGTCCCACATGAGGTAGCAGATGAGGAGGGCGTAGGCTACGCAACCGAGGATCTGAGTGAGACCTTCGTTGAGGGGACTCTGGTATTCAAAGCCGGCGAATCGGGTGATGGCTGCGAATACACCGAAGAGCGCACCGCCGGCGATAAGACCGGATGATAGGAGTGTGCCGCGGTCGCGACGTTTGTCGCAGGTGGCTTTGTCTTTAGATGAGTTACTTACGAAGTATGCCACTGCACCGCCTACGAGCATCGGGGTGTTGAGCGAGAGGGGGATAAACATACCCAGACAGAATGCGAGGGCGGGAACCCCGAGCCAGTTGAGGATCGCTGCGAGGATTGCGCCGACCATGTAGAGAATCCAGGGTGTGTCGCCACCCATCATGAGGGGTTCGATCACTTTAGCCATTGCGTTGGCCTGTGGCGCTACGAGAGCGTTGTCGCCGGAGAAACCGTAGACCTGATTCAGCACCATAATCACACCGCCTACAGTGGCAGCCGAGGCGAGTGTGCCGAGGAATTTCCATTGCTCCTGCTTTTTGGGAGTGGAACCGAGCCAGTAGCCCACCTTGAGGTCGGTGACGAATCCGCCTGCCATAGAGAGGGCTGTACAGACTACGCCGCCGATTACCATCGAAGCCACGATGCCGCTTGTGCCTTTAAGTCCGATACCCACGAAGATGGCTGAGGCGATGATAAGTGTCATCAGGGTCATGCCCGACACAGGATTTGAACCCACGATGGCGATAGCGTTGGCAGCCACTGTGGTGAAGAGGAACGCGATGGCTACCACCACAGCCCATGCTACAGCAGCCTGCCAGAATGTGTGGATCACACCAAACCAGAAGAAGAGCATCACGGCTATCAGGGCGATAATGATGAAGAATACAATGTGCTTCATCGAAATGTCGAGTTGCCAGCGCACTTCTTTGGTGCTTGTGGATTTACCTTTGAGTTCTCTGCCGGCGAGTCCCACAGCCTGCACGATGATGGGCCAGGACTTGATGATACCGATTACGCCTGCCATTGCAATGCCTCCGATACCGATCATGCGGGCATAGTCTTTGAAGATAAGGTCGGGATCCATGGCCTGCATCTCGGGCATGCCGTATGTGCCCATCAACGGGATCACGATCCACCATACGAAGATAGAACCGGCAAAAATCACGAACGCATATTTAAGTCCTACGATATAGCCGAGGCCGAGAAGAGCGGCGCCGGTGTTGCAACTAAGCACGAGTTTGGTCTTCTCCATTATGGTGGTGCCCACGGATGAAGCGGTGGAGGTGATGGTTTCTGCCCACCATCCGAAGGTGGCCACGAGATAGTCGTAGATTCCGCCGATTAGCGATGCGATGATGAGTGTCTTCGCCTGGCCATCGCCCGCCTTTGCGGGAGCGGCTGATGAAACGAGCACCTGAGTGGTGGCGGTAGCCTCCGGGAAGGGGTACTTGCCGTGCATATCCTTCACGAAATATTTACGGAAGGGGATAAAGAAGAGTATTCCCAATATGCCGCCTAATAGCGAACTCAGGAATATCTGGTAGAAGTTTACAGTGATCTCGGGATACTTTGCCTGCAGGATAAAGAGGGCAGGCAGAGTGAAGATGGCACCTGCCACAATCACACCCGAGCAGGCTCCGATAGATTGAATAATTACATTCTGTCCGAGGGCATTCTTCTTGCCGAGCGCTCCCGACAGACCCACTGCAATAATTGCGATCGGAATGGCAGCCTCGAATACCTGACCCACCTTAAGGCCCAGATAAGCCGCTGCTGCGGAGAACACGATCGCCATAAGCAATCCCATACCCACACTGTAGGGAGTGACCTCCTTCTGGTCGTGGGCAGGATGAAGCACCGGCTGATATTCTTCATCAGCACCGAGTTCGCGGAAAGCATTCTCCGGCAGACCCGTCGGCGTCATCATTTCTTCGTCTTGTTCTTTCATGAGTTATGTTAGAGTTATTAAGTAAATAAATATTTTTCTTGTGTAAATTTTTCTCTTATGGCAGGCGACCGCCGTAGCCATTATTCCCACAAATTTACAACATTTTTAACATTTTACAAATAATTTTTATTTTTTTCACAATTCGACGCGTTAAACCATTACCTGTTCCCGCCGTCAATAATACGTATCCGCATTGAATCTTCTTTCTTAAAGGGGTTTAATCCGGAATCAAACATTCCCTCGTAATCATTACATCATATTTAACATTATAAAAAAGTGCAGGTAAAAAATTTATTACTCCCGTTATTATTCCTAACTCCGCTGCCGATGCTCGCTGATGGAGTCATCTCCGGCCGGGCGATAAATAAGGCTGACGGCGCTCCGCTGGATTTCGCCACTGTGGTGCTTCTCAACTCAGCAGGCAAATCCACCGGCATCGGTACTGAAACAGATTTGGACGGTAAATTCACCCTTCCCAAAGTTGCCGACGGCAATTATATCGTGAGGGTATCATACGTGGGCAACGTAGATCAGGAACGCCCCGTGAGCATAGCAGGTAAGGATGTAGATCTCGGTATGCTCAAACTCGCTGACGACACTAAGGTGCTTCAGGAGGTAGTGGTGGAAGGTGTGCGCTCGCAGATGCGTTTCGAACTTGATAAGAAGGTGTTTCAGGTGGATTCAAACATAGCGGCTGCCGGGCAGTCGGCTTCCGAACTCCTTGAGTCAATCCCCTCGGTTGAGGTTGACCAGGATGGAGAGGTATCGCTGCGTGGCAATTCATCGGTGACTATCTGGATCAATGGTAAGGATTCGGGACTTACCGCCGACAATCGCGCCCAGATCCTCGAACAGATTCCGGGCGAGACCATCGAGAGCATAGAGGTGATCACCAATCCCTCGGCAAAATATAGCCCTGAAGGCACATCAGGCATCATCAACATCGTGCTTAAGAAAGATCGCCGCGGCGGCTACTTCGGATCGGCAGAAATCGGTGCCAACAGCCGTGGTGGCGGCAATGCCGGGTTTAACTTCAATTATAACTCATCGAAATGGGAGGCTTACGCCAGCGTAGGCTTCAGAATGAGACATAATAAGGGTGGTTCGCTCTCACTGCGCGATTACGATGACGGAGATTACCTCTATTCAGACGGTATCCGCAAGAATCACGGTAACAACCTCTTCGTGCGCGCCGGAGCCACATATCACCTCACCGATAAGGATCAGTTCTATCTCAATGCCTTCGGCATGTTTGGCCATCGCTGGGGCAATTCCTCTACCCAATATCTCAGTAATCTTCCCAATCAGTGGAACTCCAATACCAACCTCTCAAACACCCGCTCAAACAATAAGGGTGTGCACGTGGAATGGGGCTATAAACGCGAATGGAGCAAGAACCATACGCTTGATATGATGGTGGCGTTTAACCGCTGGGGAGGTCCGAATGAGAATTACTACCACGAGAATCATTCATTTGATGATCCCTTGCTGAATCCTTACGATCTTTTCCGCACACAGAATCAGAACATGGCGTTCAATATGTGGGAGGCAAAGGTGGACTACTCGAAGCAACTTGCCGATTGGCTCAAGTTGGAGGCGGGCTACCAGGGGCAGTACAGCCATGAGAACAGTCCGGTGACTACCCTGGAGGGAACTACCAACGAGACTCAGACACTTATCCCCTCGCTCTATAATCGTTTTATCTACAACAACAACGTCTCAGCACTCTACTTCACTTTGGGCGGAAAGGTAAAGAACTTCAGTTTCTCTGCCGGCCTGCGTGGCGAGGCGTGGCAGATTGCCACCAAATCGCTCGAATACGGTCAGTTGGCTGCCAATATGGATTGGTATAAACGTAATAAGTTCGCTTTATTCCCGTCGGCATTCCTCAGTTACTCCCTACCCCACGACAATGAACTCCAGATCAACTATACCCGCCGTATACGCAGACCTTGGGGCGGACAACTCAATTCATTCCGCGATATTTCGGATCCGGCAAATATCTCTTACGGTAATCCGGAACTTGAACCGGAGTATTCAAACTCCTTTGAATTGAACTACATCAAGAGTTGGACCTCGCACATGATTTCTGTATCGGCATATCTGCGCCAGAGTTCAAACGTAATGGAGCGTATCTCTTATCTCGATGAGAATGTGATGTACACTTCATGGGATAACGTGACCAAGACCCTCAATTCCGGAGTGGAAATCGTGGCTAAGAACAATCTTTTCAGAATCCTCGATCTCACCACCACCGTAAATCTCTATAACAATCACCTCTCCGCATGGAATCTGACTCAGACCAATGAAGAGGGCAAGACCTTCGAGATGAGCGGCAACGCGCGAAATTCATTCGCATGGGATGCGCGCATTATGGCAAGCGTGAAGTTGCCGTGGAGTATGTCGTTTCAGGCTACCGGACGCTATTCATCTTCGATGCTGACCGCTCAGGGTTCGCGTCAGGGGGGCTGGAGCGTGGATGCCGGTATCCGAAAGAATCTCGGCGACTGGAGTTTCTCGCTCAACTGCCGCGATATCTTTGACTCCCGGAAATTCAAGGATACTATCGATGGCGCAGGCTACACGCAATATTCCGAACGCTGGCGCGGCGGACGCACTCTCCAACTCACCATCAAATACGCTTTCGGCAATATGAAGGCTAAAGGTGGCGACCGCAACCGCAACTCCGAACCGGTGGATGTATCCGGCTACGGTTCGTCAGAGATGGATATGTAATCCGATATTCTGATTCATAGATATTCAACCAAACAATAAAGAGAGCCATCCGGACTGTCTGAACGCAGCCGGATGGCTCTCCCCTTT
>CAMWSV010000111.1 GCA_947177015.1 uncultured Porphyromonadaceae bacterium | reverse complement strand
GCCAAAGATTTGCCGATACCACGCGCAGCACCTGTGATAAGTGCTACCTTTCCTTCAAGTAATTTCATATTATAAGTTGTTTTAATTGAACCTATCGTTTTTAAGAATCATATTGCCGTTATCAAATTCTTAGAATCAGGCATCCGCAGGAGTACCCTCCGCCAAACACTACGAGAGCGGTCTTATCCCCCTTCTCGAATTTGTCGAGGTTCTGGGCGAACACCAACGGCGCCGATGCCGACCCCGTATTTCCCAATTCTTCTATGTTATTGAGAAAACGTTCCATCGGCATCCCTAATCTGTGAGCCACCTGAGCCACAATCCTCTTATTGGCCTGGTGTGTGATCAGATATTTCATATCTTCCACTGTAGAGCCGTTATTCGCCATTGCTTTCTCCAGAGCATGAATCATGTATTTGCAGGCATACATGAATACGTCTCTGCCATCGGGCATGGTGATTCCATCCACCTTCGGACGCAGTTTTACGCCGTCGGGACCCTTACCTAAGTGCCCTAAGCCTTCGGTATATATCTCTTCTATCTTGATATCAGAGTCGGAAACCCTATCCTTGCTCACGAAATATACCACCGCGGCATCACCCCATAGATGTCCTGATTTGGGATCGGAATCGTTGCTGTAATACGAATTCTGCTCCGCACATATCAGCATAGCCTTTTTGCACTTGCCGCTTGCGAAGTATCCTTCTATTATCTCCATGCCGTTGATAAACGAACTGCACGCCGAGGAGGCATAAACCGCCTTGGCCCCCTCTATCCCATAATTACGCTGTACGATATGCGCCGTAGTTGCCACCGTGTCATACACACTGTATGAAGCAGCCACAATTAAGTCAACGTCTTTTATGTCGTAGGGCAATCTGTCTATTATAGAGTCTATCGCCTCCTGAGCCATGCTGTCTACATTCTCACCCTCCGATACTCTTGAACGAGTCCTGATGCCGGTGCGCTGTTCGATCCACTCCGAGGTCAGTCCATTGATGTTCAGAAAGTACTCATTGTCAACTCTTCCTTCCGGAATATAATATCCTATGGCATTTATGTACATATCGTTTCTGTGTTTTTATTAGGTTTAAGTGCATTTCCTAAAATCAGAATCCCGATAATCCATCTATCAAGTCTCTTTCAAGTCTCTTTCTGAATTGTGGATATACTATGATTCTTTATAGTGGCTACGGAGTCTGATTTAAAATCTGCATATATGGCTATAGGGTAATATTTCTCTTATCTTCTCAGAATCCCGTGGAGAAGCATACGAGAGAAGTTCTCGGCAAGCATCTCCTGATCGATTCCCTTATCCGAGAGGGAGTCACGGATATAGGTCACGTCAAGACCCTGAATAGTATGGATGATGATTATTGAAGTGTGCGCCAGATCCGGGATTTCAAACTCTCCGTTGAGTTGACCCTCTTCAAGAATCTCACGGAGCATCGCAATCTCTCTTTTGGAAATCTGCTTTCGTGCCCGGTCCACCTTGCGCAGATCCCGGAAGAAACCTGCCCGCAAACTGCCATTGCGCGACACAATCTCCCGCATCGTCTCAAAGCGACACAGCACATACTCCTTAAATTTCTCTTCGGCAGACACCGGCTTAGCCACTATCAGACGGAGATTCCGGAGCAATTTATCGCTTTCGCTCTCCACCACAGCGTTATATATATCTTTCTTATTCTTGAAATAAGTATATATCGTACGCCGCCCTTTATCCGAAGCGGAGGCTATGTCATTCATCGTCGTATTTTCCACTCCCTTGCGGGCAAAAAGTTGACGCGCCACTTCTATAAATTTATCTCGGGTTTTCGATACCATCCGTTTCTTCTATTTTACATCTGCAAATTTAATAAAAATTTCTTTTTTACACAATTTTTTTCTTTTTGTGCATCCTCTATCCCCTACTCCCTACAATTCCGATACAAGAGTAGTCTAATCCCTAACCTTTGTTGGAGTATATATGGTACACTTCTCCTCAAGTGCATCAATACCCAAAAGTCAAAACCAACGCAAAAAGGCTCTATTTATCCAAACTTATTATCTTATTATACTTCAAATATATAACACTTTTTAACATTACTCAAGTCGATTTTATTGCAAATTTATTTGGCAATTCGCATTTTTTACCTTAACTTTGCACTCGCAACACCGCGGGATGGAGCAGTGGTAGCTCGTTGGGCTCATAACCCAAAGGTCAGAGGTTCGAGTCCTCTTCCCGCTACTGATTCTAAGGGTTTGTCAAAATATTTTGGCAAACCCTTTTTTTATTTCAACCCGATTTCATAAAATATTGGATTTTGTAATTAACCTATAATTCAATTACTTATCTCTCCATGAATAAACTAATCTCTCCCTCATATAGACTTTTTACTCACCTCTCCCACATATAATCTAATTATTTGCTCTCCCCCCATATAGACTAATCGCTTACCTCTCCCACGTATAATTCCGAATCAGAATGGAAGTAATCTACGAAGACAATCATATTATTGTCGTTAAAAAAGAATCCGGCGAAATCGTTCAAGGCGACAAAACCGGAGATACACCCCTATCCGACCACATCAAGGCGTATCTCAAAGAAAAATACAATAAGCCCGGTAATGTATTCTGCGGAGTTGTACATCGAATAGACCGCCCCGTGGCAGGTATCGTGGTGTTCGCCAAAACTTCAAAGGCTCTATCTCGCTTAAATGAGATGCTTCGCAAAAACGAACTTCACAAAACATACTGGGCTGTGGTGGAAGGTAAACCTGCTCAGCCGGAAGGCACCCTCGAATGTTATATGCGTTCCGACGGACGCACCAACAAATCTCATATCTGCCCTCCCTCTCACCCTGACGCAAAGAAAGCGATACTCAAATATCACACCGTTGCCACAGGCGATCGCTACTCCATACTTGAAATTCAACTCATCACCGGCAGAAAGCACCAGATTCGCCTTCAATTATCCTCAATGGGCAATCCCATCAAAGGTGACCTCAAATATGGCGCACGTCGCTCTAATCCCGACGGAGGCATATCGCTTCTCGCCAAACACATCGAATTCACACACCCCGTAAGCAAACTCCCCATCTCTCTAACGCTCCCTCCCACTCCGGAAATGCAAAAAATCCTTCCTCAAGAATAATAAACTATCCCTGAGCAATATTCAGTTTCCGAGTTATAATCAATAACTCTCTTTTAATCAAGATCCGATTTCTGATCAAAAAAAGTTGGAAATAAAAAAAGATGCTCCCCATTCGGGGAGCATCAATTTTTTTATCGATAATGTCAACTATTAGTCAGCATTGCGAACTGTTACAGCGCGGTCGAGCGGTGCTGCTTCGGGACCGAAGTCTGTGAGGTTCTGAGCGTCTACAGTCTTATCGAGTTGGCTGGGGTTAACACCCTGGCTTACGAGATAGTCATATACGCCATCTACACGAGCCTGACGGAGACGATCGTTGATTTCGTTTGTGCCGGTGTAAGAGTCAGCATAGCCGGTAAGTTTGTAGTTCTTGCCGCTTTCCTTCATTACGTTAGCAACTGACTTGAGGACAATCTTCTCACGGTTAGAAAGACCATACTGGTTGATGGGATAGTATACAGTCACGAGACCTTCGCAATCCTGCTTAACAACCTGCTTGGGACGATTCTTGAGCGCTTCGATTTCAGCCTGAAGATCCTTGATCTGAGCGTTCTGAGCGTTCAACTTAGCCACGAGAGCGTCGCCTTCAGCATCTGTGTACTTCCAAGTCGGGCAAATTGCTGTAACGGGGCAATCCCAGTCAGACTTGCCAAGGTTGAAAGTAAGACCAGCCTGAATGCTGAGGTCGTGTGTTGCGCTGCGGAAGTCGATAAGAGTGTACTGTACGTCAAAGAACAGGTTAACTACGCTTGAAAGACGGAAGTTGTTCATCAAACCTGCAGTTGCAAACATCATAGTGTTGTCTGCGCCGTGCCAGCCGATGTTGGTTGAGTTACCGTATGAACGTTTCCAAGTCCAGTATGCACCTGCACCGCCGTGAGCGATAAGGTTGTATACACGATCGGGGTTGTAGCCACACCACCAGTTAGTAACGTTTACCAATACGTCGAATTCAGGACCTAAGCCCATGAACTTCTCGGGATAGTAGCCGTTGTCAAATGCTGATGCATTCATCTTGCGATATTCGCCGTTGCCTTCAGTTGCACCCTTAGGCATGATCCAGTTTGCACCGAAACGGAAACCGAATGTAGGAGTAAGCCACTTACCTACGTAGAGAGCGGCCGCACCACCCCAACGGTCTTTAAGAGGAGCCTTGATGTCATGTTTGCCCATCAAGAAGGTTGTACCACCTTGGGCTGTGATAAACCAGTTGTCTTTTGCGCGGTTCAAAAGAACGCCCTGTGAGCAATCGGGCTCATAAACCACCTCCTGAGCAGTAGCGGTAGCACCACCTACTGCGAGGGCTGCGAGAGCGAGTAATACACTTTTTTTCATAGAACAACAATTTAAATATAGTGAATAATATTTTTTTCGTCTTGGCAGTACATCTTCCGCTTGCGCTTCTGACTTCTACCCGGTCTTTTTTACCTTTCAATTTTTCGTCAGTTTTACCAGAGTCTAAACTGAGTGGCTTTTCAGACGGCAAAGTTAGTTAATTTTATTTAACAAACATAATTTCCGATAAAAATGTTTTACGATTTTTAAAGATTTTTATGTTTTTTCTTTGTTTTTCCCCTTTTTTGAGCCTTTTCCTCCTCTATTTTCCCCTTTTATTTTGTGTTTTTCTGACACTCACGTCTATTTAACACTTCAAATCTGAAAAGGGTTTTAGGCTTTTGATAAAAATTTCTTCACTTCCGCCACTATATTTCGCGGAGTATATCCGAATTTCTCATCAAGTACCTTGGCGGGTGCAGATGCGCCGAATCTTTCGAGACCAAACACCTTCCAGTCGCCCCGCATCAGGGGATAGAGTGTTGAGGGCAGCCCGGAGGTGATGCCATATACTTTACCCGCCGCGGGAATCACCTGATCACGATATTCTGCAGGCTGATCAAGGAATTCGCCGATCGAGGGCACTGACACCACTCGTGCATTGATACCTTCACCCTTCAGTTCGTCTGCGGATTGCAGTGCAAGTGTCACCTCACTGCCGTTGGCAACGAATGTCACGTCGGCAGGTCCGTCGGTCTCTCTAACCACATACCCCCCTTTGCGCAGCCCCTTGGCTTGCTCCTTTCTATCGGGCACATCTATGTCGCTTATATCCTGGCGCGTGAAGATCATCACCGTGGGTCGGTCGGTGGTTGCCATAGCCAGTTTATATGCTTCGATTACTTCCGCAGTATCTGCCGGACGAAGCACCAATACCGAGCGTTTGCCGCTCAGATTATGCAATTCTTCGAGGAGGCGCATCTGAGCCTCATGCTCTACGGGCTGATGGGTGGGTCCATCCTCGCCAACCCGGAATGCGTCGTGACTGAATACGTATTTCACCGGAAGTTCCATCAGAGCCGACATTCTGATAGCAGGCTTCATATAGTCCGAGAATACGAAGAATGTGCCGCAGGCCGCCATCATTCCGCCATGAAGCACGATGCCGTTCATAAGGCATGCCATAGTGAGTTCGGCTACACCGGCATGGAGAAATCCTCCGCTGAAGTCACCTTTCTTCAAGGCTCCTGTAGCCTTTAGGAATCCGTCGGTCTTATCGGAGTTGGCAAGGTCGGCACTCGATACTATCATGTTGCCCACATGTTTGCCGAGATAGTTTAACACTGCCGACGAAGCCGTACGCGTTGCGACGTTGGGTTTCACCTCCACTTCATCAAGGTTGAGGTCGGGAGCATCTCCGCTCAAATATTCTCCGAGCATCTTGGCAGCATCGGGATTTGCGGATTTCCATTCTTCAAATTTGGACTTCCATACGTCTGCATCGGCAATGAGTTGTTCCCGACGCTCGGCATACATCTTCTGTACGTCCTCAAAGATTACCCATGGATTCTCAGGGTCTCCTCCAAGATTTCTTACAGTTGAGTCGATACATGCACCTGCCTTTGAGAGGGGCTGACCATGGGTTGATACAGCACCTTCGAGCGATTCTCCGGCAGCAGTCACCACCTTACGCGCCATGATTGTGCGCCCTATGATGAGCGTGGGGCGTTCGGTTTCTGCCTTTGCCACCTGCAATGCCGCTTCTATTGCTTCGGGGTCGCTGCCATCGATCTCCATCACACTCCAGCCCCACGAACGATACTTGGCGGCTGTGTCTTCGGCAGTCACCTCAGCCACTGTCGTGGAGAGTTGCACCGCATTGGAGTCATAATACATTATAAGGTTGTGAAGCCCGAGCGCACCGGCTATTCTGCCTGCTCCCTGCGACACCTCTTCCTGAATACCGCCGTCGGAAATAAAGGCATACGTCTTATGGGCAACTATCTCGCCGAATCTCTTGGCATAGAAGCGCTCTGCAATAGCGCAACCCACCGCCATAGCGTGTCCTTGCCCCAATGGACCGCTGGAATTGTCAACTCCTCTCGCAGGGTCAAGTTCCGGATGACCCGGTGTCACACTCCCCCACTGGCGGAATTGCTGAAGTTCTTCGATAGTGTAGCGCCCGGTCATAGCCAATACTGCATAGAGCATCGGTGACTGATGGCCCGGATCGAGGAAAAACCGGTCGCGTCCGATCCATTCCGGATCGCGCGGATCATAGTTGATTACTTTTGAGAAGAGCACATTCATAAAGTCTGCTCCACCCATCGAACCGCCGGGATGACCTGATTTGGCCTTCTCCACCATCTCGCAAATGAGAATTCGGATGTTGTCGGCTGCCCGATCCATTAAGTGCTTGTCCATATTTATTATTAGAATGAAAGGTTGTCCTTCTTTATTTTAGGATTTGTTTCCCTTTTTTATCTTATTCGGAATGATTGTTCTTCCCAAATCAGAGGAAGATTCGTTCTCCGTTATTTGAATTTCGTGATATATCTAATTTTATATT
>CAMWSV010000110.1 GCA_947177015.1 uncultured Porphyromonadaceae bacterium | reverse complement strand
TATGGATTGAGGGGAGAATGATATGGCTGGAGGGGAGAATTACTTATGGTGGAGGAGAGAGTTATTTATGGGATGTGGATTGAGAGGAGAATTACTTATGGTGGAGGAGTATATTTATATAAAAATATAGCCTTCGGATTTGTTCAATCTGAAGGCTATTAATTAGGCTATTAGTTTATGAGGGGTCTTAATTCCTGAGGGATACGAATTAGGATTATTGATATCCGAGGCTATTAAATACTGAGGGGGATTAATAGCCGGGGGGGATAAAAGGGAATTAAGTGGGATCAGGCGTCGATATTGGCGTATGATGCGTGGGCTTCGATGAAGTCGCGACGCGGAGCCACTTCTTCGCCCATGAGCACTGAGAAAGTGTGGTCGGCTTCGGCGGCGTTGAGCAGAGTCACTTGCTTGAGCATACGGTTTTCGGGATCCATGGTGGTCTCCCAGAGTTGCTGTGGATTCATCTCGCCGAGACCTTTGTATCGCTGGAGCACCATTCGGTTGCGGTCGCCGTCGCAGCGGGTGTCGACGAAGCGTTGCACCTGTTGCTCATCCCATGCGTATTCCTCGATTTTGTTTTTACCTTTGGTGGAGCATTTGTAGAGTGGCGGAGTGGCGATGTAGAGGTATCCGTTGTCGATGAGCGGACGGATGCGGCGGAAGAAGAATGTCATCAGCAGGGTTGCGATGTGGGCGCCGTCGACGTCGGCATCGGTCATGATGATGATTTTGTGATAGCGGAGTTTGGTAAGGTTGGGTTCCTTGGAGTCTTCTTCGGTGCCGATAGTTACGCCGAGCGCCTTGAAGATGTTGACGATTGCTTCAGACTCGTAGACTTTGTGGTCCATCGCTTTCTCCACGTTAAGGATCTTACCGCGCAGAGGGAGGATGGCCTGGAAGTTGGGATTACGCCCTTGCTTGGCAGAGCCGCCTGCGGAGTCACCCTCGACGAGGAATAGTTCGCACTTGGCGGCGTCGCGGCTTTTGCAGTCGGCGAGTTTGCCGGGGAGTCCTGCACCGGAGAGTGGAGATTTGCGCTGCACCTTCATGCGCGCAGACTGAGCGGCATGGCGGGCTGTAGCGGCGAGCACCACTTTGTCTACAATGGCGCGTGCCTGCTTTGGATTTTCTTCAAGATAGTATTTGAGGGCTTCGCTGATTGCCTGGCTCACTACAGACTGAATTTCGCTGTTGCCGAGTTTTGTTTTGGTCTGTCCTTCAAACTGAGGTTCCGCCACCTTGACGGAGATTACGGCGGTGAGGCCGTCGCGGAAGTCCTCTTTGGAGAGTTCGATTTTCAGTTTGTCGAGCAGGTGGTTATCGTCGGCATATTTCTTGAGAGTGGTGGTCAAACCGCGGCGGAAGCCGGTGAGGTGAGTGCCGCCCTCGACGGTGTTGATGTTGTTGACGTAAGAGAAGATGTTTTCGTTGAAGGAGGTGTTGTAGGTCATAGCCACTTCAACGGGCACACCATTCTTTTCGGTGTTGATGTGTATGATTTCGTTGATGAGGGGTTCCTTGCCGGAGTCGATGTATTTCACGAATTCCTTGAGGCCTTCGCGGGAGTAGAACACATGGCTTTTCGCTACTCCCTGCTCATCGCGCACGCGGAGGTCGGTGAGGGTGAGTTTGATTCCGGCGTTGAGGTAAGCGAGGTCGCGCAGGCGATTGGCGAGAGTCTCGTAGTCATATACGGTTTCGGTGAAGATTGATGCGTCGGGGTGGAAGATTATGGTGGTTCCGGTGTGGTCGGACTCCCCGATCACCGACATTTGGGAAGTGGGTTTGCCGTAGGCGTACTCCTGCATGTAGATTTTGCCGTCGCGGTGAATTTCGGCGCGGAGATAGTCGGAAAGGGCGTTGACGCAACTTACACCCACGCCGTGCAGACCGCCGGAGACTTTATAGGAGCCTTTGTCGAACTTACCTCCGGCATGGAGCACGGTGAGCACGACTTCGAGAGCGGGTTTGTGCATTTTTTCGTGCATATCCACGGGGATGCCGCGGCCGTTGTCGACCACCTTGATGGAGTTGTTTTCGAGGATGGTGACTTCGATTTCGCTGGCGTATCCGGCGAGGGCTTCGTCAATGGAGTTATCGACCACCTCATATACGAGGTGATGGAGACCGCGTCCGGAGATGTCGCCGATATACATTGCGGGGCGCTTGCGCACGGCTTCGAGGCCTTCGAGCACCTGGATATTATCGGCTTGATATTCCTTCTGCTGCCCGTCGGGAGCGGAAGTTTCGAAGGAAGCCTTGATTTCGAGTGCTTCTTCGGCTGATTGGATAGGAGAGTTATCGGGTGTATGAGTATTATCCATAAAAATCTATTGGGGCTAATTTCATACAAAGTTAATAAAAAAATTGCAAATTTTCAATCGTGAGGGGTAATTATTTGAGTGAAACGGAGCGAAAATGAGTGTGAAATTAACATTATTAAGGTGTAATTTGTTAGAATATTGAAATTTTTCTAATTTTGCACCCGAAAAGTCAGCGCACTCAGCCAACTGCGGTTGATTTTTGGGTGTGAATTGCCATATCTGCTGAATTATGAAGAATCTCGTCATAGTAGAATCGCCTGCCAAGGCCAAGACCATCGAGAAGTTTCTCGGTAAGGATTATAAGGTGTTGTCGTCATACGGCCACATCCGCGATCTGAGTAAGAGTGAGATCAATCCTGCCGCCGGGGAGGAATCCTATCCGCATTATGAGATACCGTCGGATAAGAAGGATCTGGTGCGCACGCTCAAGAAGGCAGCCAAAGAGGCTGAGATGGTATGGCTGGCATCCGATGAAGACCGCGAGGGAGAGGCTATCGCGTGGCATCTTTATGAGGTGCTGGGGCTGAAGCCTGAGAATACGCGGCGTATAGTATTTCATGAGATTACGAAGCCTGCCATTCTGGCTGCGATAGCCAATCCGCGCGGTATCGATATAGACCGCGTCAATGCGCAGCAGGCACGCCGTGTGCTCGACCGCATCGTAGGCTTTGAACTCTCGCCGGTGCTATGGCGCAAGATCAAGCCGGCGCTTTCGGCAGGGCGAGTGCAGAGTGTGGCTGTAAGGCTCATCTGCGAGCGGGAGAAGGAGATAAATGCCTTTACTTCCGAGCCGTATTATCGTATCACGGCGCGCTTCACAGCCCTCCCCTCAGGCGAGGACCTGAAGGCTGAGGCTTCGCGCCGTATGCCCGATAAGGAGTCGGCGATGGCTCTGCTTGAGAAGGTGAAGGGGGTGGCAGGAGGGTCGCCCGATGCCGGCTTCCGTGTGGATGAGGTGAAGGTGCATCCGCTCCATCGCTCGCCCGCTCCGCCGTTTACCACCTCCACACTGCAGCAGGAGGCTTCGCGCCGGCTCGGCTTCAGCGTGAATCAGACCATGATGCTCGCGCAGAAACTTTATGAGGACGGACACATCACTTATATGCGTACCGACTCGCTCAATCTCTCGGAACTCGCCTTGCGCGACATCGCCGCGGAGGTGGAGACGAGTTACGGCAAGGACTATCTGAAGGTAAGAAAGTATCACACCAGCGCGAAAGGTGCGCAGGAGGCGCATGAAGCGATACGCCCCACCTATATTCAGAAATCCAGTGTCCCCGCGGGCGAACAGGAGAAGCGTCTCTACACGCTGATACGCCAGCGCACGCTCGCCTCGCAGATGGCTGACGCCGCGCTGGAGAAGACTCTGGTGGATATCTCGGCGCCCGGAATTGACGAGGTGTTCCGTGCGGAAGGTGAAGTGGTGAAATTCGAGGGTTTCATGATTGCCTATCGCAATGATGAGAATCCTGTAAGCAATACCCTGCTCCCTCCCATCAAGCCCGGCGACAGACTCGAAGTGGAGGAGATGAGTGCGATAGAACGTTTTTCGATGCCTCCGGCGAGATATACGGAGGCCACCTTGGTGAAGAAAATGGAAGATCTGGGAATCGGACGTCCGTCGACCTACGCTCCTACAATCTCCACAATCCAGCATCGCGACTATATAAAGCGTGGCGACAAGGATGGTGAGAAGCGCGACTTCACGGTGCTCACATACGCCGACGGCGCAATCTCAAGCACTGTTAAGACCGAGACTGCCGGAAGCGATAAGGGGAGGCTGGTGCCCACCGATGTGGGTATGATAGTAAATGATTTCCTGACTGAGTATTTCCCTGATATTCTTGACTATAACTTCACTGCAAAGGTAGAGGAGAAGTTTGACGACATCGCTGAGGGAAAACTCGGATGGAAAAACGAGATAAGTGATTTCTACGGAGGGTTCCACCCCTCGATAGAGCGCATCAACGATATGCGTATGGATCATAAGGTGGGGGAGCGGGTGCTGGGCATAGATCCGAAGAGCGGCAAGCCTGTTTCGGTAAAGATCGGGCGCTTCGGTCCGGTGGTTCAGATCGGTGAGGCTTCTGATGAAGAGAAGCCCCTCTTCGCGAGCCTGGGCGCCGGGCAGAGTATCTCGACTCTGACCCTGGAGGAAGCCTTGAAACTCTTCGACCTTCCGCGCACCTTGGGAGAATTCGAGGGTAATCCGGTGGAAGTGGCTGCCGGTAGATTCGGGCCGTATATCCGCTATTCGGGCGGTAACGTATCGCTCCCGAAGGGTACTTCGCCGGAGACAATCACCCTGCAGGAGGCGGTGGCGCTGATCGAGGCTAAGAAAGCAAAGGATGCGGCAAGCCATCTTAAGGATTATCCCGAGATTCCCGGATTGACATTGATCGACGGCAGATACGGGCCTTATCTGGCATATAAACCCGAGGGAGCCAAGAAGGCCGTGAATTATAAGATTCCCAAGGGGCAGGATCCAATGGCGCTCACTGTGGAGGAGATTCGCAATCTGATGGAAGCGCAGGATGCCGCTCCGGCACCCAAACGCCGCCGGAAATCTTGAAATTTTACTGCCGACCGGGGAAATACCGGCGCGGAGACCCCCGTGGCATGCACTTATAAGGGAGTATACCTATACGGGCGTATACCTTCAGGGGGGGAGATATATACAAAGGGTGAAAGAAACAAAAAGATTCTATTATAAAAATTACGATACACGTGATTACACAAGACCAACTGAAAGAATTGACCGAGCGCTGCCAGGCGCTGAAAAGATACCTCGATATCGACAGCAAGAGAATTGAGGTCGAAGAGGAGGAACTGCGCACCCACGTGCCCGACTTCTGGGAACATCGCGAGGCAGCGGAGGCGCAGATGAAGAAAATCAAGGACATACGTTTCTGGATCGAGGCATACGAAGCACTCGAAAAGCAACTTGAGGAATTGCGTCTCGCATTTGACTTCGTGAAGGAGGAACTCGTGACGGAGGAAGAGGTAGACGCTCAATATGCCGAAGTTCTTAAGGAGACCGAAGATCTCGAACTCCGCAATATGTTGCGCCGCGAAGAGGATAAACTGGGAGTAGTGCTCAAGATCAACGCCGGCGCCGGGGGCACGGAGGCCCAGGACTGGGCTCAGATGCTGATGCGCCTTTATATGCGATATGGCGAACGCCACGGATATAAGACGACTATCGCCAATATTCTGGAAGCGGATGATGCAGGTATCAAATCGGTGACTATCAATATAGAAGGCGATTATGCCTACGGCTTCCTGAAGTCGGAAAACGGTGTGCATCGCTTGGTGCGCGTTTCGCCCTATAATGCACAGGGTAAGCGCATGACGAGTTTCGCATCCGTGTTTGTGACTCCGCTTGTAGACGACACTATCGAGGTCAATATCCAGCCTGCGCTGATCAGTTGGGATACGTTCCGTTCGGGAGGAGCGGGCGGTCAGAACGTGAATAAGGTAGAATCGGGTGTTCGTCTGCGCTATCAGTATAAAGACCCCTATACCGGCGAAGAGGAGGAGATCCTGATCGAGAATACCGAAACCCGCGACCAGCCCAAAAATAAGGAGAATGCCCTGCGCCACCTGCGTTCGATTCTTTATGAGAAGGAATTGGCTCACCGAATGGAGGAGCAGGCTAAGATCGAGGCAGGCAAGAAGAAAATCGAGTGGGGGAGCCAGATACGCAGTTACGTGTTTGACGATCGGCGCGTGAAAGACCATCGTACGAATCATCAGACTTCAGACGTGAACGGCGTGATGGACGGCGAAATTGATGATTTCATCAAGGCTTATCTGATGCAGTTTGCTGCCGAAGAGGCATAATCAAAGCACCGACGTTACTGCGATTGAGTTATTGGCCTGCGTCTATAAGACGCCGCCCCGGCATTTACATTTTTTGTGAAATCGGGTCTTAGGCTTGACTGCCTGATACGGCTGTAAGGCTATTTTATAACGGCTTTATCACAAATCCACACATATAGATTTAATCACCATGGGTGCCGAAAAATCGGCACCTGTTTTTTCTTTTCACGGGTGCTTCAAGTTGGGGATTATCACTGATGATTGTGGCTGTATTGATAACGTCGGCTCCTAAAAGGCCTCGGGAAATGGAGATATTGACTGCACCTGCTTTGGGCATCCGCCGGAAAGCCGAGGATGGGAGTTGCAAGGTCTTCTGGCGTCCGTCGGGGAGGGTGACATCGATAAAATAGACATAATAAGGTGCGCCCTGTGTATATCGGTTGCGACCAACGCGTTGCTGGCGATGTCGCTGTTGGCGATATTTATGAGTGATTTCAGCGGATTGCAGTGTCGGAGAGGATGCTCCGGAATAGTTGGCTATATATAGGAGGGCGGTGAGTAGGATAGTGAAGAATGTCAGGCTGCTAAGCCAGTTGACAATTCCGGAGCCGGTAGCGGTGAGAAACTGCCAGTGTCGCCACGAGAAGGCGGTGATTGCGGCGGCGGCGGCCATTGCAATTATCAAAGGTATCCATAGGCTGATCACTGTTATCTCTATAAAATAGATGATAGCACCGAGCGATATGATGGTGACAAAGACCAATGCTATAAGCAGCAGAGCCCTTCCGACTCCAAAATTTTTTCCAGGTGAGGCCATAATCATTGAAATTAGATTGCAAATATACGCTAAAAATACGAAATTTACTCATAGATTCGTTTTTACAATCAATAAATATCCGGAAATAATAAATATCA
>CAMWSV010000109.1 GCA_947177015.1 uncultured Porphyromonadaceae bacterium | reverse complement strand
CTTAATTTTACTTAGCGTACTCTTAGTGTCCACTTAGCGCATTTTAGCGTTCGGCAAAAATTCCGAGTCGTTCCGCGTCCGGAAAGCGAAGCGCCAACAACTCAGCATCCGGAAGGGCTTACTCAGCAATCACGAGGTAGTAGTTCTTCTTGCCGCGCTGGATGAGAAGGTATTTGTCGGCTATCAGCGCTTCCTTGCCTATCGTCATGGCGGGATCGCTGACTTTCTCCTTGTTGAGACTCACTCCATTACCCTGAACCATCTTGCGGGCTTCCCCCTTTGATGGGAATACTTTGGTGTGCGTCGCAAGAAGTTCGAGAAGCGGGATGCCGGCTTCGAGATCCGACTTCGCAACGTTAAACGTAGGCACGCCCTCGAAGATGTCGAGAAGAGTCTTCTCGTCAAGATTCATCAGCGCCTCCTTCGCTTCATTGCTGAAGAGAATCTTGCTCGCCTCTACGGCAGCCTCATATTGTTCCTTGCCGTGTACCATTTCAGTCACTTCCTTGGCAAGACGCTTCTGCAGCGGTCGCAGACCCGGATTCTCGGCGTGCTCTGCCACGAGTGCCTCTATCTCTTCCTTGGTGAGGAAGGTGAAGATCTTGAGATATTTCTCGGCATCCGCATCGCTCACATTGAGCCAGAATTGATAGAACTTATAGGGAGATGTGTAGCGGGCATCGAGCCATACGTTGCCGCTCTCCGTCTTACCGAACTTGCCGCCGTCTGCCTTCGTGATCAGCGGACAAGTCAGCGCAAACACCTCTCCACCCAATTTACGGCGTATCAGTTCCGAACCCGTAGTGATATTGCCCCACTGGTCCGAACCTCCCAACTGCAGTTTGCAATTCTTGGTCTGATAGAGATGCAGGAAGTCGAAGCCCTGCAGAAGTTGATAGGTGAATTCGGTGAAACTCAAGCCGTCGCGGGCCTCGCCGTTGAGACGCTTCTGCACCGAATCCTTCGCCATCATATAATTCACGGTGATATGTTTGCCGATTTCGCGGGCGAAGTCGAGGAAGGTCACATCCTTCATCCAGTCGTAGTTATTCACGAGTTCAGCGCGGTTGGGAGCGTCGCTCTCGAAATCGAGGAATCTGCCGAGTTGCGCCTTGATTGCCTCCTGATTGTGGCGGAGGGTCTTCTCATCGAGCAGATTGCGCTCTGCCGATTTCCCCGAAGGGTCTCCGATCATACCCGTCGCGCCCCCCACGAGGGCGATAGGCTTGTGGCCGCAACGCTGGAAGTGGCGCAGCATCATCACCCCGCAGAGGTGGCCGATGTGAAGCGAATCCGCCGTAGGGTCTATACCGAGATAGGCAGTCGTCATCTCCTTGCGGAGTTGCTCATCAGTGCCCGGCATCATGGTGTGGATCATACCACGCCACGTAAGTTCTTCAATAAAATCCATATCGTTTATATTTTTTCAAAATTACATATCTTACAACCCCATCAACTCATAAACCCATAAACCCATAAACTCACTACCTCCCTCTCAGATACTTCATCACTACCTGCCCCACCTTCCCCAGGGTCTCTGCCGAGATACCCTCCATATTATCAGAGGCAGTGTGCCAGCGCGAATTGAATCCTCCCGCGGAAGGATTGAATTCGATGATGTCTACCGCCGGGATACCCCCCTCGATAAGTCGCTGATGATCATCCGTGATGGCACCCCCCGTACGATTGGGGAAACTCGCTGAATGGCCCAGTTCCGCAGCAATCTCCCAGAGCGTGCTGTTGAGTCCGGGCGCAGAGCGATCAGAGAAATATTCCCTGTGGAACACCGCATCCTTACCTCCCACCATATCGAGCAGGATAGCCTCCTTGGGCGCGTAATTCTTCACCGGTGGATTAGCCACGAATTCCTGCGCACCGAGTGCCCAGGAGTCTTCATCGCCATCAGTGCCCCAGTCTTCGGCATCCACAAAGAGTATATCCACCCCCTTCCCGGGCGCTTCAATACCCAACTGCCGCGCTATTTCGAGCAGCACGCCCACGCCTGACGCTCCGTCGTTGGCTCCATCTACGGGCTGCCTACGCTTCGATTCATCAGAGTCTTCATCAGCCCAGGGGCGGCAATCCCAGTGTGCCAGCAGCAGCACGCGCTCGGAAGCCTCAGGGTTATATTGACCCAATATATTGCGGCTATCGAGAATTGTGCCGTCGAAGGCGCGGAGTTTCATCTTCTGCTGAATCACCTTCGCTCCATGACGCTCCAACTCCCCTGCCAGCCAATCCCCTGCACGGCGGTGGGCTTCCGTGTTGGGCACTCGCGGACCGAACTCAACCTGACGTGCCACATATCTGTATGCCGAATCGCGGTCGAACGCAATGTCCTTCCCCTCCGGCTCTTTAACCCCGACTTCCGACGAATCCGCCGCCGATCCGGTATTTCTGCCGGAACCGCAACCTATCAAAAGACTCAGAGCCATCATGCCCGCTATAGTAATCCTTTTCGTTATCTTCATGAAAAAATCAGTTAGTCCACTTCTCGCAGCCGCTTTCGGCAACTACTTGCAAAATTACTTAAACTTATCTACAAAATTACTTAAACTTATCTACAAAATTACTTAAAACTGCGTTTCTATCCAAAAAATTACGCTAACTTTGCTTTATGAATATAGAATCTTGCGTCAGGTCTCTCCGCCGGAGGGTGATTCAGCCTTCAGTATCATTGCTGAAGGTGATGCTGCGCTCGCGCCGACCCTCGCCGCACACGGCGCCGGCTGCCGGAGATGTGCGTCCGTTGATCGTGATGGGCAACGGTCCCTCGCTGCGTTCCTTCATAGAGTTTATCGGCGAGAATCCTCAATTACGCGCAGGCTGCGACTTAGAGGCCGTCAACTTTGCCGCCATCACCCGTGAATTCACCGCCTTGCGCCCGGAATCATACGTGCTCGCCGACCCGCATTTCTTCAATGACGGATCGCCCGATGAGAAAGTGCGAAATTTATGGGATTCCCTCAGTCGATGCGATTGGGATATGACGCTCTGGCTCCCGCTGCAGTTCCTTGACGCACTGCGCCCCCTTATTGCCCGGCTTCCGGCGTGCGTCAGCGTGCGCTATATGAATCTCACGCCCGTGGAGGGCGATGGAGCGCTCGCCGATGCGCTTATACATGGCGGATGGGGTATGCCGCGCCCGCGCAATGTGCTTATTCCTGCCATAATGTGCGGGATGAGAATGGGTTATGACACTATCTATATCGTAGGCGCCGACCATTCCTGGAGCCGGTCGCTATGGGTGGACGCCGACAACCGCGTAGTCAGCATCCAGCCTCATTTCTATCAGGATGATGAGAAGGAGAAACAGCGCGTGCACGCCGAATATGCAGGATATCATCTCCACGATATCCTCAACAGTCTCACTGTCGCTTTCCGCAGTTACTTCGACATCAGGAGATATGCCGACCGCCACGGATATCGCATCATCAATGCCACCCCGGAGTCGTTTATCGACGCTTTCCCGAGATGTTCCTACTCGCATATCCTCCCGAAATAAGAGCGGTCACGATGCCCGTGACTATCACAGCCGCAGCCACCACCGGGATATCAATCAGCGCCAGCCTCACCGGATATGCTATCGGATCTGCTGAGGAGGGATCAATCATGATCAGCGGATAATACTGCTGGAGCAGGGTAAGCCCCACACCTGCCGCTATTCCTATCCCTCCGCCCAAAAGGGTGATATACATACTCTCCCAGCCGAATATCATCCCTATGCGGCGCCGTGTCATGCCCAGGGCACGCAATATCCCGAGCGACCGCCGCTTCTCAAGCACAAACATCGTCATCGTGGAGATAATATTGAATGAGGCTATTATGAGTATGAAGAAGAGGAGCAGCGTAGTGATCCATTTCTCAATCTCCACCATGCGCCAACTCACTTCTTCAAGCCGCTGACGATCTTTCACCACGAAATTCCCTTCTTTATCCCCGTTGATACGCGTGGCGATAGCCGACGCCAACTCCGCCGGGTCTATGCCCGCCGACCCCTTCACATCGATGGCTGTGGCTTCATCCTCATATTGGAAGAGACCCCGCGCCACATCTATCGGCACTATCACCGTGGCGGCATCCGTCTCGGTGCGATCGCTGCGGAAGACACCGCTCACCGCGATACTGTCCGTAAAGAACGACGACATCGGATTATTCGGATTTATCATCCCCTCGCGGCGAGGCGCGAAGATAAAGAGGCGGTCTTCGCCCGGTGAATACACCTGCAGACGCGACCCCACACCCACCGAAATCAATCCTGCCGGAGGCTCGGAGTCCATGGCGTCCGGTCCGATATTCCTGCCTGCCATCATGATGGAATCCATCTGAGTTATCTTGCTGAAAAGCGAGGGGTCCACTCCGCGCAGTGCCACGGGCATTTCCCTCACACCGAATATGGCGAGCGCCTGATCCTCCACCACGGGCATTGCCACCTCAACCCCCTTTACAGCACCGATCACCGCGCATAGCGAGTCGCCGGAGGCGATAGTCTTGCCGTAGCGCGCTGTGACCTCCACATCGGGGAGAATGCGCGACGCCGACTGCTGCAGCATATCGCGAAAACCGTTGAATACCGACATGACACAAAGGATGGCAGCCGTGGCCACCGCCACGCCTGTCACCGCCACCACCGCTATGGCGCTCACCGCGCCATGCGATTTCTTCTTCCATAAGTAGCGCCCGGCGATACGTGCCGCCAGACCACCTACCGCTATCATTTCTCTAAGAGTCGGTCGATATTATCAATATAATCCAGTGAATCATCAAGATAGAACTGGAGTTCCGGACACTTGCGGAGCACCTGCTTCACTGCCTGTGCCAGTTCATATCTCACCGTCTTGGCCTGACGCTGTATATTCATCAGTATCTCCTGCGATTTCTCCGGGGGGAAGATACTCAGATATGCCTTGGCTATGCTGAGGTCGGGAGTGACCCTTACGGCGCTGACCGATACCAGCACGCCACCCATAGCCGCCGTCTGCCGACGGAATATCTCGCTCAACTCCTTCTGGAGCATACGCGCTATCTTTGCTTGACGTTTTCCTTCCATTTCTTTTCGTTTTTTATAATTTCTATCTTATTAACGCCTGCGGAGGCAATATCGTTTAAATTCCCTCTTTCATCGCCTGCCCGCCGGGTGCGCCCGGCGCCTGATTAGTGCCGCCGTCAAGCAGGATTTCAGATCGGCGGAATCCTATCGCTTGCGGATAAGCGTGAGTCCGTCGCGCAGGGGGATTATCACCTTCTCCACTTCGGGATCTGTCGCCACGAGGTCGTTGAATTGCTTCACACCCATCGTCTGGCGGTCGTGCCGTTCCTCATCAGCCACATGGCCGTCCCATAGCGTATTGTCTGCCACTATCAGTCCGCCACGCTTCAGAAGCCGCTTGGCACGCGTGTAATAATCCGGATAAGCCCGTTTATCGGCATCGATAAAGATGAGGTCATACAATCCCTCTGCCGGCTCCGGATAAGCCTTGGATTCGTGCATAGCCACCCTTTCTGCCTCCCATTCGTCGGCAATCGCATCCATTACCTCCTTGGCGTCGCCGATAATCAGATTCACGCGTTCTCCTATCGGTGAGCGTCCGAACACCTCGCGCAGGAAGTCCTCATTCTCATCAAACACCTCGATAGTATCCACACGTCCACCCTCGCCCACACCTTCGGCAAGACACAGAGTGGCATAGCCGGTAAACGTGCCGAGTTCAAGCACATTCCGCGCGCCTGCCAATCGCGTCAGCATCACGAGCAGACGCCCCTGCAGATGCCCGGAACACATCCTCCCGTGCACCATCCGCAGATTCGACTCCCGCATGAGCCGGTGCAACTCCTCCGGCTCCGGATCGATATGGCGCTCTATATATTCAAAAATCTTTTCCGTCAGCAGCATCTCGATTTCCGACTTAAATTCAATTCCTGACTTAAATTAAAAATTCCTAACTCCTATCCTAATATCTAACTCCTAACTCCTAATTCCTGATTCCCCGTCAGAGATCATTAATCAGAAGGGATTCAATAGCCAGCGCGTAACCCATCCTGCCGAGTCCGCTGATGATGCCGCGACACACGGGCGCTGTGACACTCCTGTGGCGGAATTCCTCGCGTGAATGGATATTGGATAGGTGAACCTCCACCACCGGCACCGGAATCGCCGCAATGGCATCTCTGAGCGCGATAGAATAATGCGCGTACGCTCCCGGATTGATCACGATCCCCGTAACCTGAGGATTAAAACCGTAATTCTGGATGGCTGTCACCAACTCTCCCTCACTGTTTGACTGGAAAAATTCGAGAAGCACACCATCCGCATACTCCGGAGCGTCAGTCACTCCCGAGCCCGAATGCCCCACACCACCCCCATGGGCGGCCTTGAAAGCCGAATAACCGTTGCCGCTGCCATCAAAACCGAAATCCGCCACATGACTCCCCGTAAATCCATAAATTCCCTCAAATCGCTTCATAAGCCACGCATTGATATCCTCCAGAGTTTCGGAGCCATAAATTTCCGGCTCCCTCCGCCCCAGCAGATTCAGATTCGGACCATTCACCACTACTATCATATTTCCAATTTTTTATTTTCCAAATTTAATCCCGAAAGAGATCTCCGGCAGTAATATCGCTTCTGAAGAAAATCCGTTCTCCCGGTTCGGTGGGCGCAATTTAATTTATTGCGCCTTCCACGCGTTAGTCTCAGCCCCTCCCCGCAATCAAAAGGGATATATACGAAAAAAGAGGCAGCAGAAAACCGAAGTTTTACATGCTGCCTCTTCCTCTCTCCTCGGCGGTGCGGACGGGACTCGAACCCGCGACCCCTAGCGTGACAGGCTAGTATTCTAACCAGCTGAACTACCGCACCATTCTTGGATTTTGTTGCCGAGACTCTCGCGTCTCGTTTTGCTTGCGGGAGTCGTTGTTTCCCGTTTGCGATTGCAAAGTTATAACATTTTTTCTCCCCCACCAAATTTTTCGGCAAAAAAATTTCAAAAAAATTTACGCTTTCTTCTTACTCGATTGATAATCACCGAAATAATTTTTTCACTTTTTTTACTCTTTTTTGCGCATTTCTCGAAAAAACCTCGTTTTTGCCTTTTTTTCGACTTTTTTCTCCATTTCCATTTTCCCTATCTATTTACCT
>CAMWSV010000108.1 GCA_947177015.1 uncultured Porphyromonadaceae bacterium | reverse complement strand
ACGCCATATCAAGGATGGTTTGGCAGGAAATTCTTTTTCAAAAAGTATTCTGCGGGTCAGCATAGAAAATTTAATCAAAGAATTTAGTGAGGAGTATCCCGACTCTTTCGATTATTTCCCGGCATACGAAATCGTAAACGATGATTTAAGAGATTATCGCTTCTATCAATCAGACCTCTTGCATCCCAACGATCAGGCCGTGGACTACATTTGGGAAAAGTTTACAGAAACTTATCTGAACGTTGAACAGAGTAAACTCCTTGCGGAGGGTGAAAATATTCTGAAGGGATTGAATCATCGTCCGCTGATTGAGAGGCATGAGATTGAACGTGAACGTATGCAGTCGCTTCGAAACAAGTATAAGGAGTTGCAGAAAAAGTGGCATGAAGTATCAAATATCGAATTTTCTGCTTATGGAATCTAATTTGAAACGTAAGGTTCTTCTCAGCAATTCATCATTCGTCTGTACGATGCTTACGCTTATGGTGTTTGTTGCTATCATTGCCTTTACATATCGCACATCATCGGGCATAGCATTTGTTTTATGCTGCTTATTGATATGTATTGCAATACTCGTCTCCTTGTTTTATATACCCATGTCGGTTGAGGTAACTCCTGATTATCTTTTTATCAATCGGGCGCTGAGAAAGAAAAGTTTTCCGATTAAGAAAATAAAGGAGATTCTACCGGTGTCTGTGCCCGCTGACGCATTGCGTCTTTGCGGTAGTGGTGGATTTATGGGCTATTGGGGATGGTATAAGGCAGATTCAATCGGTAGATACTTCGCATATTACGGCAGATCATCCGACTGCTTCCTAATTACCCTTGACAATGATAAAAAATATCTTTTGGGTTGTCAGGAATCAGAAGATATCTGCAACTTTATCCATACTTGCATTAAACCTGAATTTTGATCTTACATATTGGATTATTCTCTGAAGAGTATAATTCATAAAATATTATTATACAGGTATTTCACAGTTACAAACGTATATATCTAATCTAATATAAATGATGGTATCATCATCCGGTAATAGCGATGATGATACCATCATTTATATTGGTCTTAGTATCTTCTAACGAGTCTTACCACATTCTCTACGTGGTGAGTATGAGGAAACATATCTACCGGTTGCACATCAGTCACTTCATATAGAGAATCCATCATTGCAAGATCTCTCGCTTGAGTGGCAGGATTACAACTTACATAAACAATAACTTTAGGAGCGGCATTCATAATTACCTTCACCACATTCTCATGCATTCCGGCACGCGGTGGATCCACTATCATCACATCCGGTTTGCCATGTTGTGCGATAAATTCGTCAGTGAGCACATCCTTCATATCTCCTGCAAAGAATTCTGTATTGTCAATATTATTGACTTTCGAATTCAATTTGGCGTCTTCTATAGCCACATCCACATATTCAATGCCGATTACCTTGCGGGCATTACGAGCCACAAAGTTAGCGATTGTGCCTGTTCCGGTATAAAGATCATATACCAAAGGCAAGTCAGATTTATCTTTATCCGTCTCCGGATCCAAACCGCCGAGTCTGCGTGCAACCTTATATAATTCGTATGCCTGGCGAGAATTGGTCTGGTAGAATGATTTTGCATTTACCCTGAATCTCAGCCCCTCCATCTCCTCTTCAATATAATCCGGACCTTTATACGTAATAATCTTCTGATCCGCTATCGAATCATTCAATTTCAGATTTATCACATATTCCAATGAAGTGATTTCGGGAAACTTATCATAGATAGCCGCCATAACGGACTCAATTTCTTCAGAATTATTCTCACCAAAAACAACCACTACCATCTTCTGCCCGGTAGATGCGGTGCGTATCATCAGCGTGCGCAGCAGACCCTTATTGTTACGGATATCGTAGAACGATAGACCATTCTTCTCAGCAAAATCATAAATGAAATTACGCAGAGTATTTCCAAATTCCTCCTGAAGATAGCATCTATCAATATGAAGCACCTTGTCAAACGCTCCGGGAATATGAAAACCTAATGCGTTATTTGAATCTTTAAAGTCTTTTCCTGATTTAATCTCTTCCCATGTGCGCCATTTTTTATTAGAGAAGGTATATTCCATCTTATTACGGTAGCCCCAGATATCCTTCGAGCCTAAAGTAGGATTAATTTCCGGCAATTTTACCTTGGCTATGCGTGTCAAAGCATCATTAACCTGCATTCTCTTCTGATCGATCTGAGCATCGTATGGGATATGTTGCCACTTGCAGCCGCCACACACCCCGAAATGCTCACACTTAGGTTCGCATCTGAGTTCCGACGGAGTCACAATCTCTGTGATATGTGCCTCGGCGTAAGAATGTTTCTTCTTATCGATCTGAAGGTCTACTATGTCACCCGGAGCAGCGTAAGGAACAAAAATAACGATTTTATCATCATCATTCTCATTCCATTTTACCTTGGCAATGGCTTTACCTTCTGCCGCCATTCCGGTTATCTCAATACCCCTGAGCAAGGGTAAGGCTTTCTTTTTTCTCGCCATTATTTAAATGAAATTATTATTCCGTTTATCTTTCGGAGTTAGAAAATTACTCTTTATCAGATTAATCTTTCTATTATCCGGAATTGAGTGCAAAATTAATTATAATATGTAAGTTTTCAAAATTAAGAATGTTATTAAAGACACTCTTCAAAGAGCCTAACCAAATACGAAGCCTAAAAAATGTGAAAAATTAACTATAATATTCAGGAAATCGAAAAAATTTAGTAACTTTATTGTTTGAATTGACTCATCATGAAATGAAATTATCCAACATCCTGATTATAACGGCCCTGAGCGTGGTATTACTCCTCTCCGGCGGCTGCCACTCATCAAAATATAAGATTCCATATCCAAAAAGTAATGCCGAACAGGAGTATTTCCATGTTTCGGAAAACTTATCATCGTCTGATCGGAAAAAGATCATTCGGGAGAGTCAGAAATGGCTTGGCATCCCTTATAAATATGGAGGCAACAGTATGGATGAAGGAGTGGATTGCAGCGGGATGGTGACTATGGTATATCTTAATGCCTTAGATCGTAAACTTCCACGCAATTCTCTTGCACAGTCTGAATTTTGCGAAGAATTAAAGGCTAAACAGGTAAGACCCGGCGACCTTGCTTTTTTTGCCACCGGCAAAGACCCCGATCGCATATCACATGTAGGTATTATGTTGGACGATGATAATTTCATTCATTCCAGCACTTCAAAAGGGGTGGTAGTCTCCCAACTGTCGGCACCCTACTGGACTCGGACATTCAAGATGTTTGGTCGGGTGCCCGGCATTAAGTAATCGTCGATTGCTTAATCTTATGCTACTTTTCTATTAGACTTAGATTTTATACTATATTTGATGGTACATCTTCACGTTCACTCCCAATACAGTCTGCTTGATGGGAAGGCAGCCATATCCGAACTCGTAGATAAGGCAATAGCCGATGGTCAGCCGGGTATGGCACTCACCGATCACGGTAATATGTTCGGTATCAAAGAATTCTTTAATTATGTAAATAAAAAGAATTCCGGTAAATCCGATGAAGAGAAGTTCAAACCGATTCTCGGTTGCGAAATGTATGTAGCACGCGAATCTTTGACTCAGAAATCAACAAAAAACGATCGTTCCGGCGATCACCTCATCGTGCTTGCCAAGAATCTGAAGGGTTATCATAATCTTATCAAGTTGGTAAGCAAGGCGTGGATAGATGGATATTACTATAATCCGCGTACCGACCACACCGAACTCGCCGCTCATTCTGAGGGTCTGATCATCTGCTCGGCTTGTCTTGGCGGTGAGATTCCGCAGTTGATCATGAGCGGAGATATTAAAGGAGCAGAAGAGAGGGTAAAGTGGTTTAAATCAATTTTTGGAGAAGACTATTATCTGGAATTGCAGCGTCACCAGACCTTCAAGCAGAATGCCAATACCGAAGTTTATGAGGAACAGAAGAAAGTTAACGAACAACTTCTGCGAATCGGACGCGAATTAGGTGTTAAATTCGTTGCCACAAACGACGTTCACTTCGTGAATGAAGATGACGCTGAGGCCCACGACCGACTTATCTGTATCTCCACAGGTAAAAAGTTCACTGAGCCAAGAATGCACTATACCAAGCAGGAATGGCTGAAGTCTACGGATGAAATGATGGGAATCTTCTCAGATATTCCGGAAGCCATAGAGAATACTCACGAAATTTTGTCGAAGGTAGAGTTCTACAGTATCGACCACTCTCCTATTATGCCTAACTTTGATATTCCGGCAGATTTCGGCACTGAGAATGAATACCGCTCAAGAATTACCGAACAGGAATTGTATGATGAATTTACTCAAGACGAAAACGGGAATGTAGTTCTTTCCAAAGAGGAGGGCGACAAGAAAATCGCACGGCTCGGAGGTTATGATAAGTTGTACCGTATAAAATTTGAAGCCGACTATCTTGAAAAACTTACTATGGAGGGCGCATACGAACGTTATGGCAATCCCCTCCCCGCAGAAGTTGAGGAGCGCCTGCGCTTTGAATTGTACATAATGAAGACCATGGGTTTCCCGGGATACTTCCTTATCGTACAAGACTTTATAAATACCGGACGGCGTAAGTTGGGTGTCAGCATCGGACCCGGGCGTGGTTCGGCAGCCGGTTCGGCAGCCGCTTACTGTCTCGGTATCACTCAGATTGACCCCATAAAATATGATCTCCTCTTTGAGCGATTCCTAAACCCTGACCGTATCTCTCTCCCGGATATCGATGTCGACTTTGACGACGATGGTCGCTATGAGGTGCTGAAATATGTCACTGAGAAATATGGTGCCGAAAAGGTGGCGCATATTATCACATATCAGACCATGGCTACAAAATCAGCAATCAAGGATGTGGCACGGGTAATGGATATGCCCGTGGCTGATAGCAACCGGCTTGCGAAACTTGTTGTAGACCGTCTGCCCGAAGTCAACGGCAAGTCTCCAAAGATAAATTTTGCCAACCTCACCAAATATTCCAAAGAATTTAAAGAGGCTGTAGAGAGCCCTGACGAACGTATCCGTGAGGTGATGAAATATGCCGGACAACTTGAAGGCAACGTACGAGGCAAAGGTATCCATGCCTGCGGTGTAATCATCGGTCGCGACGATATCACCGATTGGGTTCCCGTATCCACTGCCTCTGATGGCGATGAAGAATTGATCGTGACTCAATATGAAGGGAGCGTGATCGAAGAGACCGGGATGATCAAAATGGACTTCCTCGGATTGAAGACACTCTCTATTATTAAGGAGGCGGTAGCCAATATCAAGGAGTCAAAAGGGATTGATATTGATATGGAGAAGATTCCCCTCGACGATGCTTTGACATTCAAATTATATTGCGACGGTCGCACCACCTCTACTTTCCAGTTTGAATCCCCGGGTATGCAGAAATCGCTGCGCGAACTTCAACCCTCCAAATTTGAAGACCTTATCGCGATGAACGCTCTATATCGCCCGGGACCTATGGATTATATACCATCGTTTATCGCCCGTAAACATGGACGCGAGCCTATCGCATACGATATCCCCATCATGAAGCAATATCTTGAGGAGACGTATGGAATTACCGTGTATCAGGAACAGGTGATGCTCCTTTCGCGATTGCTTGCCAATTTTACCCGTGGAGAATCAGATATGCTCCGTAAGGCTATGGGTAAGAAGCAGATCGACAAGATGGCTAAACTGAAGGTGAAGTTTATGGAGCAGGGACAGGCCAATGGTCATAAAGAGGAAGTACTCGAAAAGATCTGGGCAGACTGGGAGAAATTCGCTTCATACGCATTCAATAAGAGTCATGCCACCTGCTATTCCTGGGTGGCTTATCAGACAGCCTATCTGAAAGCCCACTACCCTGCCGAATATATGGCGGGTGTGCTCAGTCGTAACCTTAATGCTGCCGATAAACTCAGCAAGATTATGGATGAGTGCAAACGTATGGGTGTCACCGTAAAAGGTCCCGATATCAACGAATCATCACATAAATTCAGCGTCACGAAGAATGGTGAGATACGTTTCGGATTGTCAGGCATTAAATCTGTAGGCGAATCCGCGGTGAATGCCATTGTGAAGGAGCGCAAGGATAATGGTCCGTATCAGGATATCTACGATTTTGTGGAGAGAGTAAATCTCTCGGCATGCAACAGAGGATCGATTGAAGCATTAGCACTCGCAGGAGCATTCGATAGCCTTGGGATTGATCGTGAGATGATTGTGGCTCCGATAGTTGACACCACATACGCAGATATACTCGTCAAGTATGGCCAGAGTGTGCAAAACTCCTCTAATTCAATGTTGGGGTCACTATTCGATGATCTTGAACCGATAGCCACCGCACGCCCGGCATATCCGGATTATACTCCCTGGAACCGTCTCCAACTTCTTGAGGCTGAGAAAAGTTACGTCACTATGTATCTTTCCGCACATCCTCTCGATCCCTATTATATGGAATTGAAATACGGATGCAACACCTCTTGCGATGAATTTGAAAGCAAGCAGGAAGATGGAGCCGTGCTCACTTTAGGGGGTATGGTGGTGGGTCTGGATGAGAAGATCAGCCGCAAGGGTAAAGCCTTCGGTATTCTTACTATCGAAGATTTCAACGGTAAGACTCAGATTCGACTCTTCGGCAAAAATTATGATTCAATCCGGGAGAAAGTATCTGTAGGTGATGCCATTTATATGAAAGTAAGTTGCCGGGCAAGTTCCTATAATCCCGACTTTCTCGACACAAACTTTGATGAAATCACACCCCTCGAACAGATACGTGGCAAGATCAGTAATGCCGTCGGAATCACCATTCCCAAATCTTTCTCCAACAAGGAGTTCCTGGAGAGTCTCAGAGGCTTTGAATCTACGTCTGATAATGACCGAAAGGGAGATTTTTATATCCGTATTGTGGATATGGAACGTAAACAGTATCTCACTCTCCACACACGCAAGAAATACCGTATCGACAAAGAATTTATCCAATTTCTTGAGGAATGGGGAGTAGATATGCAGATTACGACCTTTAATAATTAATCACTATTGTATTAACCTCAAAATTCAGATTCTTTAAATTAAAAGTATTTAAAAATTTGGGCGAATGGAAACTTTTACTTAACTTTGAGCATTATTGGAG